>JAIPGA010000040.1 GCA_021736445.1 Synergistales bacterium
CCGTCACCAGCCGTTCCGCTCTGGACTGGGCCTCCTCGACGATGGTGGACGCCTGATGTTCCGCCGATTTCACCCGCTCCTCGGCGCTCTGCTGCGCCATCACCAGCGCATCCTGCAGGGAGTCCTTGAGCTCCGTGTATTCGCTGATCTGCTCCTCCAGCCGTTCCGCCCGCCGCTTTTCCTCCCGGTACTGTTCGGCGTAGGCGTGGATCGTCTCGGAGACCCTGTCGAGGAACTCGTCCACATCCCGAGGATCGTAGCCTCGGAGGGACCTTCTGAACTGCTGGTTCGCCACATCCATGGCCGTCAGAAGCTCCGTCACGGTTGCCCCCCCTCTCCCCGGGTCTGCGCGCCGCTCTCCCATTCCTCCACGAGCTCGTTGTCCGGGATGGCCAGAAAGACCCCCGGGGCCGCCCGGGTCACCGAACCCTTCAGGGCGAAGGCCGCCTTGCAGATGCCGTCCAGGGTCTGCTGCCCCGGCTGCCGGGCCACGCCGCGCAGGTCGACGAGGACCAGCCGGCCCTGGTGGAGGGCGTCCACAAGCTCCTCGGCCCGGCGGACGCACTCATCGCCGCGACAGATCACCAGTGCAGGCCCGACTTCCTCCGGTTCCGGCGGCACCTGCGGCTCCGGCGGCTTCGCGTCGCGCCGCTTCCGCGATTTCTTCTGTTCCACGGGCTCCTCGAACTCCTCGATCTCCTCGAGGATGCCCAGTTTCACCAGCAATCTCGCCAGCACGCCTTTTATCCTCCCCGTGGTCCGAATAGAACGCTTCCCAACCTGACCATGGTACTCCCCTCCTCGATGGCGCACTCGAAGTCGCCGCTCATCCCCATGGAGAGGATCGGCAGGGAGAGGCCGAAGCGTTCCGCCAGCCGCTCTCCTTCCCTGCGGAGAAGCCCGAAGGCCCGGGATGTCTCGGCGTCGTCCCCTGTCAGGGGCCCTACGGTCATCAGTCCGCGCGGGGAAATCCCCGGGCACTCCCGGAGGAGATGCTCGAAGAGCCTGTCGGACTCCCCGGGCGCTATCCCGTGCTTCGCCGATTCCCCGCTTGTATTCACCTCCACCAGAACCTCCACCGTCCCGTATTCCCCGGCCAGCTGCTGCAGCCTGTCGGCGAGCCGCTGCGAGTCCAGGCTCTGGATGAGTGCGAAGGAGGGCACCGCCTTCCTGGCCTTGTTCCGCTGGAGATGCCCCAGAAGATGCCACTCCACCGGAGGAAGATCGCCGGACCACTCCTCCTGTTTGGACAGCGCCTCCTGCACGCGGTTCTCGCCGAAGATCCGGATCCCCGCTTCGGCGACAGCTTGCATCCTCTCCATGGACTGGTATTTGGAGGCGGCGACAACGGTGATCTCCTCCCGATGCCGCCCGCAACGCTCACAGGCAAGGTCAATCCGTTCGCGGACCCACTCCACCCGCTCTGGTACCGATATTACCATAACTTGATTCTCCCTTCCCGCCCCCGCCCGGCGTCCTCGAGCACGATCTCCCCCGGCGAGAGCCCCTGTGTCACAAGAAAATCCTCTCTGGAGACCGACGTCCCCTCCACCTCGCGGAAGACCGCCTCCGCCCCGGTGACCACAAAGACCCCACGCCGCCCCGAACGGATGGTCACCGCACTCTGGGGGATCCGCACGCCCCGTTTCGGGCTGCCCTGGATGATCCAGGAGTGCACGCGCTGCGGCACAAAGGAAACGGGAAAGAGGGGGAGCGCGCAGAGCACCTTCCGCCGCAGTCCCTTCTCCAGGGCGATGCGCACCGTCGCCTTGACAGGCTGCCCTTCTTCCCAGGGGAGAACCAACAGCGAGCCCTCCCGGAGGCTCCGCAGCAGGGACGGCGTGGCCGGAACGTAGACCACGCCCCGCAGCTCCTGGGGCAGCACCACGATCTTCCCCAGGGGATCGCCGCGGCGCACCCTGCCCTCCTCGACCCGTCGCGGTGCCGGCGGGTCCGGTATGTCCCGGCATTCGCGCCAGAGATAGCTGTAGGTCCAGCGCTCCTCCTCCCCGTCGAGGCTGCGCGTCCAGTATCCCGCCGACGGGGCCCTGACCACCACCGATTCCCCGGAGGTCGCCACGGTGGCCAGCGCTTCCCCCTTCCGGACCCGCCGCGGGAAGCGTGCTCCCCTGTAGCGGACCATGCCGTCCATGGGGGCGGCGATCACCTCTTCGCGCCACACCAGGGCGATCTCCAGGGTGTGCCGCTCCTCGTAGATCCAGGGGGTGGCCCAGGTGATCTCGGGATGGATCGCTCTGTAGTGGCCCTGCCAGGCAAGAAAGAGCCAGGCACCGGAGAGGACGATCGCCGCGGCGATGCCCCAGTAGATGATCCCCCTCGGACGGAGCACCGCTCTCTTCCCGTCATCCCTTCCCTTCACGCCGGCTGTCACCCCATCCGTACGCACTCATGCTGTTTCGGTCCCATCCTATGATACACGGAGCTCCTCTCTTTTGCATGGCCGCCCCGGGGGACGGCCTCGTCGGGATGCATCCTGCATGCTGCCCGGGTTTTGATTGCGAAAAAGCCCCGATTGGAAGATCGATGCAAAATTTTTCCGAAATTTCTGCTTTACACCGACCGCTCAGGGTGTATAATGCCTCCATATTCCAGACTGGGGCTCCACAGGGCCCCATGGAGGTGTCGGGCATGACGGAACGACCATCGGCAAGCTTTGCGACCTATGTATTCCACAGACGGGCAATGGGCGAACGCCTCCCCAAGGAGGTCTACGAAAAGCTGATCGCTGCCACGGAAGGAAAGGAGAATCTGGACAGCTCTATCGCCGGCATCGTCGCTGCGGCGATGAAGGAATGGGCCATCGGCAAGGGGGCCACCCACTACACCCACTGGTTCCATCCGCGCACGGAGATGACCGCCGAGAAGCACATGGCCTTCCTCAACCTGGACGATCAGGGCTTCCCCCTGGAGTCCTTCTCCGCGTCGGAGCTCATCCAGAGCGAACCCGACGCCTCGTCGCTGCCCTCGGGCGGCATGCGCTCCACCTTCGAGGCCAGGGGCTACACCGCCTGGGATCCCACCAGTCCCGCCTTCGTGATCCAGAGCGAACGGGGCGGCACCCTCTGCATCCCCTCGATCTTCCTCTCCTACGACGGCACGCCGCTGGACATGAAGACCCCGCTGATCAAGTCTATCACGGCCCTGGAGGACCGAGCCTACAGACTCCTCAAGCTCTTCGGCAACAGGGGCGTCAAGCGGGTGCACGCCACGGTGGGGGCGGAGCAGGAGTACTTCCTGGTGGCCGAGGAGCTGGCCCAGCAGCGCCCCGACCTCATCTACTGCGGCCGCACCGTTCTGGGCTCTCCGCCGCCGAAGGGCCAGCAGATGGAGGACCACTACTTCGGCTCCATCCACCCCAGGGTGCTGACCTTCATGGAGGAGTGCGAGCAGGAGCTGTCCAAACTGGGGATCGTCATCCGGACCAGACACAACGAGGTGGCCCCGGGACAGTTCGAGTTCGCCCCCCATTTCGCCGAGGCGAACCTGGCCTGTGACCAGAACCAGATCATGATGACCACCATGCGCAAGATCGCCCGGAACCACGGTTTCCGGCTGCTGCTGCACGAGAAGCCCTTCAGCGAGCTCAACGGGAGCGGCAAGCACATCAACTTCTCGCTCCAGGACAGCGAGGGGCGGAACATCCTCCAGCCGCCGGTGGGGAACAACCAGAAGAAGAGCCTCCAGTTCCTCTCCTTCGTGGCCGCCCTGGCCCTGGGGCTCGCCCGGTACGGAGGGCTGCTGCGGGCTTCCATCGCCACTCCGGGCAACATGCACCGTCTCGGCGGCAACGAGGCGCCCCCGGCGATCATGAGCCTCTACCTGGGCGAGCTGATCACCGGTCTCCTGGAGGAGATCGAAGGGGGTGTCCCCGAGGACTTCTCGCTGTGGAAGGATCTCGACCACGGCCTCAAACAGCTCCCGGCGATCCGGATGGAGAACACCGACCGGAACCGCACGGCGCCAATCGCCTTCACGGGCAACAAGTTCGAGTTCCGCGCCCCCGGCGCACCCCAGTCGATCTCCGGGCCGCTGCTGGTGCTCTTCGCCATCTGGTCCTGGGGGATCGAGGAGATCACCCGGCGGATCGAAGCGCAGTCGGAGCAGATGGAGATCCAGGAGGCCACCCTGGAAGCGCTGCGCTACGCCACCCAGGAGAGCCGCAACGTCCGGTTCGAGGGCAACTGCTACACGCCGGAGTGGGTGGAGGAGGCGACGCGACGGGGCCTCCCCATCGCCCAGACCACCCCGGAGGGACTCCAGCTCTACGTGGAGCCCCAGAACCGCCAGCTGCTGGTGGACATGGGGATCATGACGGACCGGGAGATCTTCTCGTTCTACGAGACCCGGCTGGAGCAGTACGCCACGATCCTGGAGATCGACATGAACGTCCTCGCCTCGATGGTGCGGGAACAGATCCTGCCGTCGCTGTCGCGGCATCTGCTGGAGGAATCGCAGCTGCTGCAGCAGCTGCCCCACGAGGCCCCCAAGGAGGTGGGCAAGGCGGCGCTGAAACGGAAGGCCTCGCTGCGGGAGGAGCTGCTCGATCAGGTGGACTCCCTGGACTCCCTCCGCGAACGCTGCGAGGGACTCGGCCTGCAGGAGAAGGCCGAAGAGCTGACCCTGCAGGCGCTGCCGGTGATGGAACACATCAGCAGCCTCTGCCGGAACTGCGAGGAGCTGGTCCCCGGCTCCTCCTGGCCCTTCCCCCGCAAGCGGGATCTGGTGACGATGCGCTAGCGGCAGATCGCCGAACAGAGCGCGGGAGGGGGCGGCCTGTCGAGCCGCTCCCTCCCGCGTGGTGTTTCAGTAGGTTGACAGGAACCCCTCTTCATTCCGCTCCAGGACAAACCCCGTGGCGGCGATGAGAAAGGCCCGTGCGTCCGAAGCCGGTCCGGAGCGCCAGGTCACCTTCCAGGGGGTGCAGCCTCCTTCGGGGTAGCAGTAGCACTGGGTCTCCTCGGCGGCAGGGGCCCAGCCCTCGTAGGGGGGCACAACCTCCAGCTCCACCTTCTTCCACCGGAGGCCGGGCTCGGCGTTCTCCCTCCGGAGCTCGCCCTCCCGCCGCACCTGGACGGTGAGTTTCCCCTTCTGCACCAGGAGGCGCAGCTCCCGCCCCGTGTCCACCGCCCTCTCGGAGACGGCGGTGACGGTCCGCTGGAGATCCAGGAAGGGATCGCGCCGGCCGAAGGTGAGCCGCGGCAGGGCCAGGGCGGCCAGGACGCCGATGATGACCACCACCACCATGATCTCCACAAGCGTGAATCCCCGCCGCATGGGAGACCTACCAGTTGGTGACGTCGGCGTTGTCCCCTTCGCCCCCCTCTTCACCGTCGGGCCCGTAGGAGAAGAGATCGTAGTCCCCATGCTCCCCGGGGTTCCGGTAGACATAGGGGTTGCCCCAGGGGTCGGTGGGGGTCTTTTTCATATATCCCCCGTCGGGGTAGTTGTTCGGCTCGGGGGGCAGATCGGGTTTGGAGACCAAAGCCTCCAGCCCCTGCTCGGTGCTGGGATAGAAGCCGTTGTCCAGCTTGAAGAGATCCAGGCTCTGCTCGATCTCCTTCAGCTGCATCTCCGCGGCCGTGCGTTTCGCCTCCTCGCCGCGGCCGACAATCCGCGGGACCACAAGGGCCGCCAGGAGTCCCATGATGACGACCACAACCATGATTTCCACAAGGGTAAAGCCTCTGCGTCGGCTACGCTGGTGCATGACACATCCACCTCCAGAAGATTTTATCAAGCCACTCTCTGCACAACCTGCACGGGTTATCGCACAAGACTCGAGATATCGAAGATCGGCAGGAGCACCGCCAGCACCACAAAACCCACCACCGATCCCAGAAAGAGGACGATGGCGGGCTCCACCAGGTTGGCCAGCCGCTCCATGCGGGACTGGGCCATGGCCCAGTTGTTCTCGCCGGTCCGGCGGAGGGCGCCCTCCAGGTCCCCGCCGAACTCGCCGACGCGGATCATGTAGACCACATCCTCCTGAAACTCGCCCTGCTGCTCCAGCGCCGAGGCGAAGCGGTAGCCCTTGCGGACCTGCTCCTCGATGGCCTCCCAGCGCTGCCGGTTGGGATCCATGGCGGCCACCAGCCGCAGACCCTGGACCAGAGGGATCCCCGCCTCCAGCAGCGTGGACAGATGGGAGAAGATCAGCGAGATGGTGATCCGCTCCCGCAGGCGACGCAGGAAGGGCAGCACCCGGCGTTTGCCCCCCTTCCTGCGTTTCCGGTAGAAAAACAGCAGCAACAGGACGACGAGGGCCGGGATCAGCCCGGCTCGTACGGTATCGGAGATCACCAGCAGGATCCGGGTGGGCAGCGGCAGGGCCTGCCCCATGTCCTCGAAGAGGGTGGTCAGTTTGGGCACCACATAGGAAAGCAGGAAGACCACCACCCCCAGACCGACCACCAGCATGATCAGCGGGTAGGTCAGCGCCCCTTCCACCTTCCGCCGCAGCCCCAGCTCGAGATGGTAGAGCTCCCCGGCACGCTCCAGGATCTGCACCAGCGATCCGCTCTGCTCGCCGGACTCCACCATGCCCACCAGACCGTCCCGGAAGATGCCCAGCTCCCGCATGGCCGCCGAGAGCTTGCGCCCCTCCTGCACCGATTCGTAGAGACCGATGTAGGCCGTGCGCAGCCGTTTGTCCGGCGACTGCTTGCCCAGCAGATTCAGCGCATCCAGCAGCGTCAGGCCGCCCTTGAGGTAGCCCACCAGGCTGGTGCAGAAGAAGCTGTGCCCCTCCAGAGAGAGCGGCTTGAGGCGCCGTCGGGTCTGCTGCTGCTCCTCCCGGGCCTCCACCACGATGAGTCCCCTGGCTTCCAGCTGCTGGACCAGCGCCGACTGCGAGGCGGCCTCGGCATAGCCGGTCTGCATCTTCCCCTTGCTGTCGTAGGCGTTGTAGCGGTAGGTAGGCACGGCGGTCAGGCCTCCCCGACGACCCGGAGCAGTTCTTCGGGCGAGGTGATCCCCTCGCTGAGGCGCTGGAGACCGATCTCCCAGAGGGTCTTGAAGCCGCCTCTGGCCGCGATGCGCTTGAGCTCCACGGCGTTGGTCCCGTGGGCCACGGCGTCCTGCAGCTCAGGCGTGATCATCAGCTCCTCGTAGAGCCCCACCCGGCCGCGGTAGCCCGTGCCGTGGCAGTGCTCGCAGCCGCGCCCCCGGTAGGCCCGTTCGACGCTGTCGCGCAGGATCGGCGGCGGCGTCACGGCCTCCCTGCAGTAGGGACAGATCCGGCGGGCCAGCCGCTGGGCCACCACGCCGAGCAGCGAGCCGGCCACCAGATAGGGTTCCAGCCCCATGTCGGTCAGCCGGACCACGGCGCTGCAGGAGTCGTTGGTGTGCAGCGTTGAGAGCACCAGGTGGCCCGTCAGGGAGGCCTGCACGCCGATATGGGCGGTGTCGTAGTCCCGCATCTCGCCGACCATGACGATGTCGGGGTCCTGGCGCAGGATGGCCCGCAGCGACGAGGCGAAGGTGACGCCGGCCTTCTCGTTGACCTGGATCTGGGAGATGCCGGGGACGTCGTACTCCACCGGATCCTCCACGGTGATGATGTTCACGTCGGGGCTGGCCAGCTCCTGCAGGATGGCGTAGAGGGTGGTGGACTTCCCCGAGCCGGTGGGACCGGTGAGCAGGATCATGCCGTAGGGATGTTTGATGATCTCGCTCATCTTCGCGGATTCCTCGCCGCTCATGCCGAGGTCCTCCAGGGTCAGCAGCCCCTGGCTCTTGTCCAGCAGCCGCAGCGCGAGGCGCTCCCCGTGCTGGGTGGGGATGGACCCGACGCGGATGTCCACCGCCCGATCGCCGATGGTGATGCCGATCCTGCCGTCCTGGGGCACAAAGCGGTCGGCGATGTCCATCCGCGCCATCACCTTCACGCGGCTGGACAGCGGCGCCTGGTGCCCCTTGGGCAGCCGCATCTTCTCGTGGAGGACGCCGTCGATGCGGTAGCGGACGATCACCTCGTTCTCGTAGGGCTCGAAATGGATGTCCGTGGCCCGCTCCTTCAGCGCCTCCCGGATCAGACCGTTCACCAGCTTGATGACCGGCGCGTCCACCGAGTCGCTCAGGACATCCTCGCGGACCAGGCTGTTGAGGTCGTCCACCTCTTCGATCTCCCGGTAGTTCTCCTCCTCCAGGCCGCTTTTGAGGTCGTAGAGCGACCGGACCAGCGTGTCGATCTCCTCCCGGGAGAAGGTGGCCACATCCACAGCCTTGCCGGACGCCGCTCCGAGCAGCTGGGCCAGGGCGAACTGATCCATGGACGCCACGGCGACGGTGAGCATCTCGCCGTCGTCCTCTACGGGGCAGATCGAGTGCTGCCGCAGGTAGTCGAGGCTCACCGAGTCGGGAAGCATCTGGATGACCCGGTCGGCCGACGGAAGCTGCCGGACTGTCACTGCTGGTTCACCGCTTCGTAGTACAGTTCTTCGAGACGCTGCTGCACCTTGGCCTCCGACTCGCTCATGGGCTGCCTGTTGTTCTGGGTAGCCTTCTGGGTGTAGTCGCTGACGTCCTGGGGGGTTTCCAGGATATAGGGCGTCAGGAAGATCATCAGGTCGATCTTCTCCCGCTGTCTGGTTGTGCTGGTGAAGAGGTTGCCGATCAGGGGGATGTAGGAGAGCCCGGGCACCCGGCTCTTCATGCTCTTCTCGGCCTCCTTGATCAGGCCGCCGAGGATGACGGTCTGCCCGTCGCCCACCATCACGGAGGTGTTGATCTCCCGCTTGGCCGTCACCGGCGTGGTGGAGGTCTGGGCGGTGAGGACGTCCTCGGTGCGCTGTTCGATATCCAGGGCCACCAGGTCGCCGCCGCGCACGTGGGGGGTAACCTTGATGATCAGACCGGTGTCCTTGTACTCGTAGCTGTTCTGGACGGCGCTGGGGTTGGAGCTGTCGGAGGTGGAGGTCTTCAGCTGGGGGATCACCTGACCGACCTGCAGGGTGCTCTCCTGGTTGTCCGTGCAGAGGAGCCGCGGCATTGAGAGCACGTTGATGGCGTCGTACTTCCGCAGCAGCCTGATGTAGGAGTAGATCAGCGCCTTGCCTTCGTAGACGGTGGTGGTGTCTACCAGATCGCCGTCGCTGTCGTAGGTCTTCTCCTCTTTCTTGGTGAGCTCCTGGAACCAGTCGATGAAGGTTCCCGGCACGCCCTGGGTGTCGCCCATCAGGGCCTGGCCGGCGACAATGGCGTCGCCCTCCACGGAACCGCCCCAGGTGGCCCAGTCGACGCCGGCGTTTTTCAGGTTGGTGAGGTTCACCTCCGCCACCAGCCCGCGGAGCATCACCTGTTTGGGCTGGACGTCGATCTTCTCGATGATCTCCACGATGCTTTCGTACTGCTGGGGCGGCGCGGCGAAGATCAGCGAATTGGTGGGCTTGTCCGCCACCACGGTGGAAGGGAAGTTCCCCTCCTTGTCGGGGTTCAGCTTGGCCTGCACGGACATGATCTGGCTGAGCTGTTCGGCCACCTGGGTGGCGTCGGCGTTGCTCACGGGGTAGACGTGGAAGTTGCCGGCGCTGGAGGGCACATCCAGCTCGCCGATGATCTTCCGCGCCTCCCGCAGCGCCGTGTTGTCGCCCACCAGCACCACCTTCCGGCTGGCATCGTCGGCGATGGCCTGCAGTCCCGCCAGGGGGGAGGTGCTGTCCTTGGCGATCTGCGAGAGATGGCCGGCGATCAGATTGGGGGCCGTATGCTGCACCTTCACCGCCTCGGTGCGCTTGATGCTGCCCGACACGTCCACGGCGTGGAGCACGCTGACCGCCTGCTGCACGTCGGTGGCCTTGCCGGAGAGCAGCAGACTCCGCCCGGAGCCGATGGGCGTGAGCTGCAGCTTCAGGTGCCGCCCGGAGGCCTTGATGGCGTTGATGGCGAATTCGGCGCTCACGTACTCCAGGGGCACCACCTGCACGACCTCCTCCTCGCCGTAGCCGGGGCCCTGTTTGCCCTTGCGGACCTCGTTCTCCGTGCTGGGGCCGTACTTGGCCGGCACCACCTTGCTGTAGCCGCCGCCCATGCGCTGCAGCGAGAGACCGTTCATCTCCAGCACCGAGAGCATCACCTGTTTGGCCTGCTTGATGGTGAGCGGCCGCTGCGAGATCAGCGTTACCTCGCCCTTCACGGAGGGGTCGACGACGATATTCTCCCGCGTGAGCTCGGACATGAAGCGGATGAACTTGATGATGTCAAGATCCTTGAAGTTGAATTCCACCCTGCCGGTCTCCCGCATCGCCCGGGCGGCGCGGACAAGCTTCTGCTCGTCCTGCAGAGGTTCCTGTGCATCGAGGGGGGCGCTCTGTAGCACGAGCAGCGCGGCAATCAGTATCGCCAGTGTCGCCAAACCCCCGGTACGCGGAAACAGTCGCATCGTCCATCCTCCTATACAAGTTGGTTACGGCAGGAACAGCGTAACGCTCCTGGTTCCCGAGCGGACCTGCAGTCGTCGGTACTCCAGCTGCCACATGCCGCCGAAGACATCCTGGGTCTCCTGCTCCGTCTCCCATTCTACATCGCCGCTGGTTCCCCGGTCGGCCACACGGGTGGTGAGAAAGTCCATCTGCAGGGCTTTCGCGGCCTCCAGCACCTGCTGCTGTTCCTTCACGGCCGTGACGGCCTGCTGCGAGACGATGCTCAGCCGTAGCCCCGCCGTCGCCACGAGGGAGAGGATCGCCACGGCCGCCAGCACCTCGATCAGGGTGAAACCCTGCCTTCCGTGCTGTCTACAGGTGTACCAGCCTGGGGCCCTCTTTGCCAACCGCCATTTATCTGACCACATAGTCGAGCTCCTGGGGGCTGCCGTCCCGCAGTACGGTCACCTCGAACTTGCTCCCGTTCATCATGGAGTTGACGGCGTTCATCACGTCCCCCATGTTGCGCAGCGGAACACCGTTGATGGCCTGCACTACGTCCTTGGGCTGGACACCCAGCGCGGAGAGGACGCTGTCGTCCTGGAGGCTCCGCACCTCGATGCCGGCGGGCTTGCCGTCCTCAATCCTGGGGACCAGCCGGACCTTATTCAGCTCATCCATGGGATTCATGAGCAGATTGTTCACCAGGTCCCGGGCCACAACGCCGGCCTGTCCCGACGAGGGCGCCTGCACCTGCTCGCCGAAGTTCTCGTTTTCCGCCTCGGCCCTCCGCTTCTGTGCCGAGGAATCGTTGTTGCTTCCGGAGGAATCGGCTCCCTTGGCACGCTCCCCGGAGGCGCTGTAGTGGAGGATGTAGCTTTCGTTGTCCCGGGAGAGCATGGCATAGGTCAGAAAGACCTCGTCGAGGCGGTAGCCCTGAATGGTGTCGCCCAGCAACACCAGGGATATCCCCTTGCCTTCCCTGACCCAGGCCCCCACGCCGGGCAGTGTCCCGGCGAGGAGCAGGTCCTTGAGGGGAACGATCTCCGGTTCCCTGTCGGCAGGCTTCTCCTGTCTGGGCTCCGGTTCCTTCTCGGGATGGGGGGCCACGCCGAAGGGCTCTTTGACGACAAACTTGGACAGCCCCAGCGGAAGGGTGTTCTCCCGGCCGCTCTGCTGTTCCGGCGGCGCCGCCAGGATGCCCGTCCGCCTGGCTTCGATGATGGGCCGTTCCAGCATGTCGGCCAGCAGCGTGGCGCCGGACCACCCGACGGTCCAGGCGAGGAGAATCAGCAACGTCCCCCAGACCAGCCGCTCCACCAGCTCGCTGTTCCGGGCGATGCTCTTGAAGGAAAGGCGGCGGAACCACTGGTTCCCCCGTACCCTCTGGATCAGTCTATTGAACATGGCGCTCCAGCCTCCACTCCCCCGAGTCGGTCCGGGTCAGGGGCATCTGCATCGCTGCGGCCTGGAACAGGGTATCGAACTGCTCCGGCGCGCTGATCTCCAGGGCGCTCTCGCCGAACCTGGGACCGTCGAGAAGGATCTCGGTATGCCCCTGCACGGCCAGTTCGCCCCGGATGCGCATGTCCCCGAAGGAGAGTCTGCCCGGCCGCACGCCGGCCAGGAAGATGCCGTTGTCCCACCCCATCTCCCGGCCTCCGAAGAGGGCCAGCCGCCCCGGGCCGAGGGTCACCTCCGCCACAAGCCGTCGCTGCAGCAGGCTCAGCAGGGGTTTGGGATGGACGGCCAGCCGCTGCAGCCGCACCTCGCCCACGGGCGTCCTGACCCGGAGCGCCCGCAGGGCGATCTCCGGCACCACCAGCCCCTGGGCCTCCACCTGGCCCACCTCGGCGTAGATCCCTTGCTCCGCCGCCGTGCCCGCCCCTCTGTAGAAGGCGTATTCGGTCACCCGGGCCCAGGGGAAAAAGACAAGAAAGCTGAACAGGGCGACACAGAGCAGCCCGGCTATCCCGCCGACCCACAGCATCCACCGTTTCATTGGCGCACCTCGAGAAGCATCTGCATCATGTAGAGCCGTTCTCCTTCGGTCCGGGTGCTCCGGAGGGTCAGCCCGGCGACCAGAAAGCCCCGGTCCCGCACACCGCGGAGCAGGCCGAGCACCCCGTCGCCGTAGAGCCCCTGCAGCTCCAGCGAGATCCCCCGCCGGGTGCTGGAGAGCTGCTGGACCGCCGATTTCACACCCACCTCCTCGAGGATGGCCGACACCGTTCCCAGAGGATCGTCGATCTCGCCGGCGGCTCCGTTGTCGGCAGCCCCTCCCTGCTGGTTCTTGTACTGCTCGACCACCTGCACCAGTCGGTCGAACCGACGCTCCTGGAGTTCCACGCGGGCCGCGGCGTCCTCCGCTCTGCCCATGAAGGAGCTGCCGGCCACAAAGGCCACCAGCACGGCCAGGAGGATGAGCGCCAGCCGCCGCGCCTCGGGCGTGCTGGTAAGGAAGTGCCGTATCCGCTGGAGCTGTTCCCGCAAGTCCTGGTTCATGACTGGGACCACCGGATACTCAGGGTGAACCGCAGCTCGCCTCCCGGGACCTGCTGGATGTCGCCCAGCTGGGTCTCCGGGAAGTTCTCCTGCAGATTGTCGCGGAGGTAGCGGATATTATTCATCTCCCTTGCGGTCCCCCGGAGCTCGGCGCCCTCCGGGGAGTACTGGAGGAACTCCATCTGGAGATCGTGGTTCTCCGGCAGCGATCCCCAGGCGTTCCCCAGCGCCGCCAGAACACGCTGGGCCGCCACGCCCCGGCTCTGGGATTCGTCTCCCTGCAGCCGGGCCCGGGCCTGGCTCAGGGGATCGCGGACCGTTCCGCTTCCCGGGAAGGTCTCCCGGTACAGCGCTTCGGCATTCTGCCGGATTGTCTCGACCAGGCGGTCGGTGGTGCTCCAGGAGTAGAAGGCGGTCCCGGCGAAGACCAGGGCCACCGCCGCCAGGACCAGCGCCGCCTTTCTGGAAAAGGCCAGCAGATGCTCGGTGGCCAGCACGGCGTGCAGCCCGGCGGAGGAGATGTTCATCTCCCCGATGGGAAGCCTTTCGTCCTCCTCCAGCGCCCTGCAGCCGGCGGCGAGCCGGTCGACACAGCCATCGTCCTCCCCGGCGAGATCGCAGGTGGCCGTGGTCTCCACCTCGATGCCGTTGGCTCGGGCCAGAGCAACCAGGGTCTCCTCCTCCTGCTGGAGGGTCTCCCCGGCTCGGGGCCGCCACCGGTAGAGCCGGGGGATCCCCTCTTCGAAGAGCATGGAGGTGATGTAGGCCTCGCCCGCCGCAACGGCAAGCCCGCCGCGGTCGAGCTCCGCTCCCAGGGGAAGCGGCAGCGGCCAGACCAGCGCACCCGTCCAGTGTTCGAGGATGCGGTCCAGTCTGTTCAGTTCCTCCCGGGCCACCACGAAGGCAACCCCCGACACCCCCTGTCCCTGCCGCTCGGTGATCAGGGGGAAGATCTCCATCCGCTGGGCACCGCCCGAGAGCGGCTGCAGCTGCAGCGTGAGCGCCTCGCGGATGCGGCTGACATGCCGGAAGGGGAAGGTGAAGGGATGGAGGGAGAGGGTCCTGAAGCCATAGAGGATCACCCCCCCGTTTCGGCGCAGGGAGAGATCCAGGGGCTCCCCGCTTCCGGAGCGGTAGACCTGCTCTCCTTCCAGGATATAGAGCGTGTTCTCTGCATCCATGATCACATTTCCTCCCAGTGGACCAGGGAAACGCCCCGGGAATCCTTGGCCAGAACGGCGCGGAACGCCCGTCTGCCCCCCCCGGACCCCTCCACATACATCTGCACCTCGAAGTGGGTGCTGGTAAAGGCAAGGGTGTTCATCAGTCGGGGGGTCAGCTCCTGGGGATACCCCGGCACGACCTCGAGATCCTTCCAGTCACGGAGCGGCCTGTCGCTCCGCTCTTCGACAATGTATTCGGCGATCCGGCTGTCCAGACGGCTGTCCAGCAGCGACAGCACATGGGCCGGGGCGATGTTGACGTTCACCGTCCCGTCGGACCAGAGGCTCACGTAGTCGGCCAGCCCCTTCGCTCCGTTCTCCCCGCCGTAGAGCAGCTCCTCGGTGATCTCCGGACATTCGATAAACTGCGAGATGTCCGCCACGGGGCCGTTGGGGAAGAACTCCCGCTCCGAGCTGCCCAGACGGGACTCGGTGTTGGTGTCCAGGAAATCCAGGAGGATCGACGCCGCCTCGGTGCGCCCCAGGCGTTTCCAGGTTTCCTCCCAGGGGTGCTGCATCTCCCGGCGCAGGGTCTCGCCGTCGGGGAGAAAGAGCTGGTTCACCGGGATCCTGTCGTTGAGCGGCTGGAGGGAGAGCTTGACCTGCCAGCCGTCGGCGAAGGGGAGCAGGAAGACACCGAACCACTCCTCCTGCATGGAGTCGTAGTTGTTCTTGTCCAGCGCCAGTCCGCGGCCGATGTTCTGCAGCACCACCCGCGCCACGCTCCGCGCCTGCACCGCAAAGGTCTCCCGTTCGAGGCGCTTCATCTGCACCCGGCTGAACCAGGCGAAGGCCACGGCCCCGGTCATGAGGATCGTCGAGGCCAGCAGTACGGCCACCAGGACGAAACCGGACCGCCTTTTCTGGAAGGGGGCGCTAGATATCCGGAAAGACAACGGCATAGCTCGTTCGTGCTCCCTCTCGCTGCAAGGCGATCCTGACCCCCACCGGATAGGCCCCCCGGTATTCGTCGGACCACTCCTCGCCGGTCCGCACCCGGACCCGGAGCCCCGTGACATCGGGGAGCACCAGCTCCCCCTCCTCGGGATCCAGGGCCTCCAGGTCCACCTGCGCCGGGTTGTCGCCGGGGAAGAACCACCGGTAGAGCCCCGGAACGATCCGCCGGACCAGATGCTCCCGGACCACGGCGTAGACCACCGTGCCGGCGATCTTGCCCTGTTCCGTCCGGCGGACGCTGAGCCCCGCAATCATGTCGTCGGCGTCACCGCCGAGCTTGTCCCGGTGCCGGACGATCAGCGCCGTGTCGAGATGCGGCGGCGTGGCCCGACGCAGATCCCGGCCGATCTGCTGCGCCGCCAGCCGCTGGGCCTGACGACCTCCGAACTCCGTTTCCACACGGCGGAGCTGGGAGACCACGTGCACCAGGGGAGCGAAGCCGACGGCGGCCACCACGCCCACCAGGGCGATGACCACCATGATCTCGATCAGCGTGAACCCGGATCTTCTCATGGACAGGGCGGCCCCTTCAGAGCCCGCCTCAGGAGCCGTCGGGTCCCGACGAGTCCTTCGGCTTCCTCCGGATGGTGTAGCTCCCCGGTTTGAGATAGTCGGTCAGCTCCTGCAGCCGGTCCTTCGCGCCCAGCATGCCGTAGTACTTCATCAGCCGGCGCAGCTCGCGGCTGTGCGGACGCTTCCGGAAGTAGGCGTCGAGCCGGGCGACGCCGCTTTTCAGGATCTTTTCGTTCTCGGCGGCCTGTCCCAGGGCGATGTAGTGGTAGGCCATCTGCCGCTCGGCATTGTCCCGGAAGAGCAGCGCCTCGCTGGATTCCTTGATCAGCCCGCGCTGTGTGGAGGCCTCCCTGGTCCGGACGGCCACAGCCAGCTTCCTGTCGGCCACCATGCCCTGCCCCAGAAGCACCAGCCCGATCAGAGCGCTCGCCACCATGACGACGCCCATTGTCCGGTTCAGCAGCGGCCGCCGGAGCAGCTCCGCGAGCCGTCTGGGGGTGCGGAGCAGCTCGGGATTGGCCAGCGCAAAGCCGAAGGAGAGCCACAGGGCATCCTCAATACGGTGGAAGGGCCGGGTCCAGAGGGCGTCGAACCAGATCATCGAGAGCAGGGCGTTGCCGTAGATCGCCTCCAGCGAGAGCGCCTGACGTCTGAGCAGCGCCCGGAAGTAGGAGATCAGCCACCAGAGCACCAGCCCCACCAGGATCATCCCGCCGACGACACCGGCCTCGCAGAACCACTGGAGATACTCGTTGTGCGCCCAGTTGGTGAACTGCCATTTCATGCCGTCGAAGCGGTCGAACATCTTCCGCTGGGCCTCCAGGTAGTTGAGCTTGAAGTGGCCCAGGCCGACGCCCTCCCAGGGCTGTTCGGCGAACATGGTCCAGGAGGTGGCCCAGATGCCGTTCCGGCCGCCGATGCGGCCCGGGTCGGAGACCATCTCCAGAAAGCCTTTGAACTTGCCCATCCCGTGGCCCGTGACGACGATGCCGCCGAGGACGACCAGCAGCAGCACCAGGAGGCTCATCACCTTCCTGGGATGCCACATCTGTCCGGCCCGCCAGAGGCCCACCACCAGCATGACGATCCCGCCGATGAAGGCGAGGATCGACGAGCGGCTGCCGGTATTGAGCAGCGCCCAGATGATCATGGGCATGAGACCGATGGCGAGCCAGTGGGCAACATGGAGCGATCTCTTCCCGGTCTCCTTGAAGGTCTCGGTGAGCCAGAGGTAGAAGAGCCCCAGCAGCGAGATGGCGCACCAGAGGCCGAACATGTTCTTCTGCCCCGTATTGCCGATATAGTGGCCCGGCGTCTGGGCAATGAAGGGGATGCCCGAGACCATATCCCGTGCCTGGAGTTCGGCGAAGACCATGTTCGTCGCCGCGTTGAGCCCGGCAAAGAGGAGGATCCACTTCAGCCAGGTCTTCCACACCTGGCGGTCCGCCGAACGGCAGAAGAGATAGAGCCCGAGCATGGAAGCGAAGAAAAACCACTCCCGGATAAAGGTGGGGATCGAGGTGAGGTCCGCCCAGAAGGGCTGGACGGTGATGTAGAGCAGGAGTATGAACCAGATAAAGCCGAATCCCTCGAGCCTGAATCCCACCCGCCCGGGACCGTAGCGGATCAGTCTGTAGCCGCCGACGAGAGCCATGACGGCCACCGGGGTCATGGCCACCACCCACTTCATCAGGTGGAGGGTCTGGAACCAGTAGGTCCCCGAAAAGATGATGTTGGGAAGGGCGAGGCTCACGATAGCGAGGTAGACCAGGAGTCGTTCCGGAACCGCCGGAAGGATCTGCGGCTCCTCCGGTGCCGTGCGCCCGCGTTTGGTCTTTCTTGTCTCTTTGGATGCCTTCATCCCGTATTTGCGTTTGGCCACCAGCGCATCACTCCTCTTTCTCTTCAGACGGTGCTTCCCCTCCGTTCTCCGCCGGCGGCGTCTCGGGGGGCGCCTTCCGCAGCTGCACGTTCAGTTCCACCACCAGGTGGGTCTGGTCCAGCTCCCGGACCTGCCAGCGTATGGGCATCCCGCTGCCCTGTTTCGTTTCGATAAAACGCACCAGCTCCTGAAGGAACTCCCCCTCGCCCCCTCCCTGGGGCACAGCGGGGTCCTCCTCTCTGTGCGTCTCCACATGCGGTGCCGCCTGCTCTTCCGGGGACGGCGCGTGGTCCCGTTCCTTCAGCGACCTCACCCGCTTGTCCAGGGCGTTCGTGGAGAGGCCGCGGTCCGCCGCCTCCTCGGCCAGCCGGCGCTGCTGCTCCGCATCAAGCCCCAGAAGGGTCCGGGCGTGCCGCTCCCCCAGTCTGCCCTGTTCCACCAGCGTCTGCACGGCGCCATCCAGCTGCAGCAGCCGCAGTTTGTTGGCGATGGCCGCCTGGGAGCGTCCCAGCCTGCGGGCCAGGGCGCTCTGGGTGATCCCGGTGCTGTCAAGCAGCTCCCGGAAACAGCGTGCCTCCTCAATGGAGGAGAGGTCGCGGCGCTGGATATTCTCCACCAGGGCGAAGAGCTGCTGATCGCTGTCCGAAGCGGGGATCACCGTCGCCGGGACCCGCTCGAACCCCGCCATCCTGGCGGCGCGGAGCCGTCGCTCACCGGCAACCAGCTCGTACCCGTCATCGCGCTCCCGCACCAGCAGAGGCTGGAGGATGCCCACCGACCGGATCGACGACGCCAGCTCCTCCAGCGCCCCGCTGTCGAAGTGTCGTCTGGGCTGTCTGGGATTGGCGACAATGCGTTCCGTTTCTATATTCTGCAGTTCCATGTCACCTTCGTGCAATCGCGTTCGCCCCGTTTTCATAAAATGGACCAGGTCCATCGGATTTCCTCCCGGCGAGTCTTCAATGAGGCATTTTCCCACCGACGGATGCATGAAACAACAGTAAACTCACGCATTGGAGTACCCGTACTAATGGAAAAAATCCCCGCCGCTGAACCGGGCGTACTCCTTGAGAAAGACCAGCTGCACGGTTCCGGTCGGGCCGTTGCGGTGCTTCGAGATGATCACCTCGCCCCGGGTATCCTCCTGGTTGGGATCGGGGCTGGGGGCGTAGTACCCGGGTCTGTACAGCAGGACCACCAGATCGGCGTCCTGCTCGATGGCGCCGCTGTCACGGAGGTCCGAGAGCTGCGGCCGCTTGTCGTTCCGCTGTTCCACCGCCCGGGAGAGCTGCGACAGGGCGATCACGGGGACGTCGAGCTCCCTGGCGACCCCCTTCAGGGCGCGGGAGATCTCGGCCACCTCCTGCTGCTTGCTGTCGGTCCGCCGGGAGAGGCGCATCAGCTGCAGGTAGTCCACGATGATGAGTCCGATATCCTTGGCCACCGACTTGAAGCGCCGGCAGCGGGCCCGCAGTTCCAGGGTGGACAGATCGGAGCTGTCGTCGATGTAGATCGGCGATTCGCTCAGCCGTCCGGCCGCCTCGGCCAGCTTGTCCCAGGCGCTCTGGTGGAAGGTTCCCGAACGCAGATCGTGGATGTTGACCTTCGCCTCGGAGCCGAGCAGGCGCTGGACCAGCTGCTCGGCGCTCATCTCGAGGCTGAAGATCAGCGAGGCCTTCCCCTTGGCGATGGCGGCGTGCTGCGCCAGATTGAGGGCGAAGGCGGTCTTCCCCATGGAAGGCCTGGCCGCAATGATGTTGAGACTGCCGGGCTGCATGCCGCCGGTGATGCGGTCGAAGTCGGTGAAGCCCGTGGAGGTACCGGTGACAGGCTCGCCGCGCTGGTAGTTC
>JAIPGA010000041.1 GCA_021736445.1 Synergistales bacterium
GTCGTCCTGCAGGCGCCGTCTCTGGAATCCTGCAAGCAGCATGCCCATTCAAGGCGCTTCCCTGCCCCCCTCCACCGCGCACAGCGCAGGAAGGGCTTCTTCCGTCCTCCTTCCTATTCCCTGCCGCCAGGCTCCTGGCTTCCGTCCCAGCGTTCCTCTTTCCGCGAGACATCCAGGCCGCGCTTGCGCAGCTCCTTCAGGAAGGGCTCGAAGGGGACATCGCTGGGTTCGGCGATCCCCGGTTTGGAAAAGTCTCCCTGCAGAATCATCTGGGTCGCTATGGACATGGGGAAGGCCACCGTCCGCTGCATCGCCGTGTACCCGGTTTCGAGGTCCCGGAAATCGATGAGCTGCATCACCACGCGGGTGGGTTCGCCGTTTCTGTAGCCCCTCACATCGGAACGGATCAGCGCCGCATCGCGCTCGCCCGGACCGTAGTGGAACTGCTCCTGGGAACCGAGCAGTTCGGCGCAGAAATAGGCCGGCGCCACCCTGGCTCCATCAACATCGATGGGCTCGGTGCCCGCAAAACCCATCTTGATCAGCTTCTCCCAGAGGGCGCGGTGCCCCGGCCAGCGGCAGATAAAGCGCCCCAGCGACGTGGCCGTATCGGCGATGGAGGGGAACAGCTCGGCCAGGGAGTCTCCGTACCCGTTGACAAAACACTCCAGGGGTCCGCCCATCTCCTGGAGATCGAGCGTGTGCGTGTTCTCCGGAAGGAACATCTCGTCGGCGGCGACCTCCGTGTATTCGCCGTTCTTCAGAAGCCGCCCGGGGATGCTGTAGGAGCAGACTGTATCCACAATAGACCAGGTGAACTTATAGCCCAGCGGATTGGCATTGGAAAGCCTGTGTTCCGGGAAGCCGGCTCCGTAGTTGTAGAGCACCTTCACCTCGTCGAGCTGTTTGACAGCCTCCCCGGCGACCACCACATCCAGCCCCGGGTCCATGCCGAATTCCTTCAGTACGGTGAGCCCCTTCTCCCCGGCGATGCGGTCGATCTCCTCCATCTCGCGCTGCTGCCGCCGCACTCCCTCCGGATCCTGTACGCTCCAGTCTCTGATGAAGACCGAGCTCACCAGATGTGTGCCGGCCTCGACCGCCGCCTGCGCCACCTGCATGGTGAATCGGATCGGCAGCAGTTCGACGACCACGTCGGCCTTCTTCATCATTTCGACCATCCCGTGGTAATCGTCCACATCAAACGAGACCGGCTTCACCCTTGGATCATCAACGGCACGGATCTCCCGGAGAAAGTGCGGCGCCGCATCGGCCACCACCAGTTCGTCGAATTCCCCCGTCCTGACGAGATCTTCCAGTACAAGCTTGCCCTGTTTCCCGTAGCCCAGCTGTAGAATCCGTTTCGTCATCCCTGCGCCCCCAATGTATGTGGTTTCTGGATCCAATATATGCATGCATATTGTCGGGCAAGAGAGAGCCCCCTGTCAAGAAGCACGTTTCGGCAAGACCTCGGGACAACCTCTGCGCCACAGGCAGAGACAGACCGTTGGATCCAACGCTCGGAACCGCCCCAGGCAAAGCGCCCCGGCCCCTCTTCCGCCATGAGAGAAGGAAGGGGAGACAGCCACGCACCACCGGGTTTCTGTCTCCTGTGGAGGCATCATGCCCTACGGAATCCCCGGAGAAAAGGGAACCAGCTCATTTCTTGTGATAGCATAGAATCCAGCGAATGCTCCACCTCAGATTCAGGCCATCCCGGCACGGGATGCACACCCGCCGGTACCGGATACCCGCAGCGTTCCACAGGGGGTGGACGGGAACGGCGTACCCAACCCATCCAAAGGGGGCCCGCAGCATGAAGAAGGTCTATGTGGTCGGCACCTGCGACACCAAGTACGGCGAGCTGTCCTACGTCAAGTCGGCGATCGAGCAGCAGGGATTGGAGGTGGTGCTCGTCGATGTGGGAAGCCGAAAGCCCGGCGGCAGGGCGGACGTGCCCAACACCGAGGTGGCCGCCGCCCACCCCGATGGCGCGGGCTTTCTCGACGGCATCGACGACCGCGGCAAAGCCGTGGCGATGATGGGCGAGGCGCTGGAACACTACGTCGGCAACCGCGCCGGCGAGATCGCCGGGATGATCGGCCTCGGCGGTTCCGGCGGCACCAGCCTGGCCACCCGGGGCATGCGCGCGCTGCCCATCGGCGTACCCAAGCTGATGGTCTCCACCGTGGCCTCCGGTGACGTCTCACCCTATGTGGGGCCCAACGACATCGCCATGATGTACTCGGTCACCGACGTGGCGGGGATCAACAAGATCTCCTCCCGGGTGCTGGGCAACGCCGCCCACGCCATGGCCGGCATGGTGCGGCACGAGCTGCCGGAACCGACGGACGTCAAACCGGCGGTGGGGATGACCATGTTCGGCGTCACCACGCCATGCGTGGACGCCGTGCGGTCACAGCTTGAAAACCGGTATGACTGCCTGGTCTTCCACGCCACCGGCACCGGCGGCCAGTCCATGGAGAAGCTCCTGGAGTCGGGCATGCTGGTGGGCGTGGTGGACATCTCCACCACCGAGGTCTGCGACCTCCACATGGGCGGCGTCATGAGCGCCGGGGAGGACCGATTCGGTGCGGTGATCCGCAGCGGATTGCCCTACGTAGGTTCCGTCGGGGCGCTGGACATGGTCAACTTCGGCGCCGTGGACACCGTTCCGGAGCACTACAGAAACCGCAACCTCTACGAGCACAACCCCCAGGTCACCCTCATGCGCACCACGCCGGAGGAGAACAGGACCATGGGCGAGTGGATCGCCGACAAGCTCAACCGGTGCGAGGGCGAGGTCCGCTTTCTGATCCCGCTGAAAGGGGTCTCCATGATCGACGCCGAGGGCCAGCCCTTCCACGATCCCGAGGCCGACCGGGCGCTCTTCGAGGCCATCGAGAACAACCTGCACCAGACGGACAAACGACGGCTCATCAAGCACGATATGCACATCAACGACCCGGCCTTCGCCGACGAACTCGTGCGGAGCTTCCGGGAGATTATCGAGAAAGGGAGGTTACGATGAAAGGATTTGAGCGGGAGGAACTGCTGGCGCGGTTCCGGAAGATGATCGAGGAGAACGACCCCATCATCGGCGGCGGCGCCGGCACCGGCATCTCCGCCAAGTGGGAGGAGGCCGGGGGCATCGACCTGATCGTCATCTACAACTCCGGCCGCTACCGCATGGCCGGACGGGGATCGCTGGCCGGACTGCTGGCCTACGGCAACGCCAACGAGATCGTCGCCGAGATGGCCCGGGAGGTCATCCCGGTGGTCAAGCACACCCCTGTACTGGCCGGCATCAACGGCACGGATCCCTTCGTCATCTGGGACGAGTTCTTCGACCGCCTGGAGAAGCTGGGCTTCTCGGGCGTCCAGAACTTCCCCACCGTGGGGCTCATCGACGGCGTCTTCCGGGCCAACCTGGAGGAGACCAACATGGGCTACGACCTGGAGGTGGAGGCCATCCGCCGGGCCCACGAGCGGGGGCTGCTCACCACCCCCTACGTCTTCAGCACCGAGGACGCCCGGAAGATGACCGAAGCCGGCGCGGACATCATCGTCGCCCATATGGGGCTCACCACCAGCGGTGCCATCGGCGCCAAAACGGCAAAAACGCTGGACGACTCGGTGGAGCTGATCCAGGAGTGGGCGGCGGCGGCCCGGGAGGTCCGGGAGGACGTGATCGTCCTCTGCCACGGCGGCCCCATCGCCATGCCCAACGACGCCCAGTACGTGCTGGAACGCACCGAGGGGATCAACGGATTCTACGGCGCCTCCAGCATGGAGCGGCTGCCCACCGAGAAGGCCATCAAAGCCCAGATCGAGGAATTCAAGAAGGTCACCTTCTGAACGACCGCAAGGGAAACACCGAAAGGAGGAGCATCATGCCCAGAGTCTACGAAAGCGGGATCATTCCGGCCACACCGGCGGAGGTATGGCAGCGCATCCGGGATTTCAACGCCCTTCCCGACTGGCACCCGGCCATCGCCAGAAGCGAACTGGAGGGAGAGAGGGATATCGGCGTGGTCCGGCACTTCTTCCTCAACGATGGCGGCGAGCTGCGGGAGCAGCTGCTGGCCCTCTCCGACCGCGATCGGAGCTGCCGCTACACCATCGTGGAATCGCCCATGGCCCTCACCAACTACGACGCCACGCTCCGGCTCTATCCGGTGACAGCCACCGGCGAGACCTTCGTGGAGTGGTACGCCTTCTTCGACGTCACCGAACCAGGCGCGGAAGAAGAAACCACCCAGGCCGTCAGCGGCGTCTTCTCCAGCGGCATCGAGAGCCTGCGGGCGCACTTCGCAGGCTAGCTGAACCGCATTCGGGAAACCGACGCGCCCCCTCCGCGGAGGGGGCGCGTTCTCGTCGGCCCTACTGCCCCTGGGGGAGCGCCACCTTCCCCTTCTTGCGGAAGATGATCACCTTGGGATGGTCGAAGACCGTGAAGGATTCCTCCGAGGGGTCGTCGTCGATGACGAGGGAGAGATCGCCGATCTCGATCCGCGGATAGGAGGTGAACGTGGCCACCCTCTCGAAACCCACCTCTTCCGCGAAGAGATGCCTGTAGAAGGCCGCCATCTTCGGGTAGAGCCAGGGGAGCCGCCGGAGCGTGGCGTAACCGCGACTGCTGGTGACCACGTAGTAGTCGGCCTCCAGGAGGGTCTCTTTCATCGTCTCCATCTTCCGCCTGGAATCGCGGTCGAAGATGGGGATCTGTTCGATCCGGTACGCGCCGGGACTCCCCTCCGCCAGAGGCAGCGGCAGCGCGTCGTCCCAGTGCTCCTCGGCCAGCACCGATCCTTCCGGGACGTTGTCGTAGATCCACTTGGAGGCAGCCACCCTGGTGTGGTCGCCCTTGTAGATGTGCATGAAGGCTATCGTCCACAGGCTGAGAACGGCCACGATCGCGGCGATCCGCAGCCACTCCAGCCGGTCCGGCCAGAGCCCCAGGAACCACTCGCAGCCCAGCGCCGCGAAGGCGGCGAGGAGAGGGTAGAGAAAGAGGAAGTAGCGCATGATGTGGGTGAGCCTGGTGGACTGCCAGACAAAGAAGGCCGCCGCCCAGACCAGCACGAGCAGCAGCACCCCGTTGCCCTCCAGGGTGAGCCTGATCCGCCGGGGGAGACGGATGCCCCGGTAGATGACAAACCGCTCCCCGGTCTGCCAGAGCGCCCAGA
The DNA here is from genome assembly GCA_021736445.1 of Synergistales bacterium. Lineage (NCBI taxonomy): Bacteria > Thermotogati > Synergistota > Synergistia > Synergistales > Synergistales bacterium. Next base: position 5,190 of record JAIPGA010000041.1, read on the forward strand.
GGAACCCCCCCGCCGCGGCCAGGGAGCAGGGGATACCGAAGCCCCAGAAGACGATGCCCTGCAGCGCAAAGAGCACCGGCGTCCGGGAGATCCACTGGAGCGTCGGCGGGAACCAGACCGTCAGGTCCGACCAGCGCTGGACCTCCACCAGGTTCTCGTAGAACTGGACCGCCGGCACCAGCGTCGGCGTGTAGCGGGGGTCGAACATATGGGGGTCGCCCACCCGCAGCACGGCAACGAGAAAGACAAGAAAGAAGAAAAAGAAGAGCCCACCCAGCCAGAAGCCGGTGCGCCGCGCCCTGTAGGTGGCGATCAGCAGACAGAAGACCAGCATCCCCGGATAGAGGGCCGTCACCTTGCAGGCCATGGCGGCGCCCAAAACCCCCCCGGCCAGACAGCTCAAAAGCAGCGCGCCGAAGCGTCCGCCCGGTTCCATGGCGCCCCTGAAGACCGCCCAGAGGGAGGCGGTGGAAAAGAAGACCAGGAAGGTGTCCACAGTGAAGAAGTGGGACTGCTGGATGGGCAGCACGGCGATGGCGTAGATGAAGAGCCCCAGGTAGGGGAAGGTGGGCCAGAGGGTGTAGCGCCGCCGGAAGAGCAGCAGGATCAGAAAGAGAAAGAAGGCTGTCGCCGTATCGGCCAGGGCGGCGGCGGCCCGCCCCACCAGGTTGAGCTCCCCGTAGCTGTCGTGGCCCGTCAGAACGGCCACGGTCTTCACCATCACCAGCGGCAGGGTGCCGTAGACAAAGAAGTCGTATCCCCGGTTGTAGGGACTCATCGGCGAGCTGCCGGGATCGAGGTAGGCGCCGAGGGAGTCGGCCAACTCCAGATCCATCCCCACCATGGTCAGAAAGCGTTCGTCGGGATGGAGGTGGTGCCCCTGGTCCCAGTTGTAATCAACCGTACGCAGGGTAAAGGCCAGCAGCAGGAGAAAGACCAGCAGCAGCGCCCCTCTCCAGCCGACAGCTCTCCCCGGGATGATCTCCCCGCCCTTTCCTTCCATACAGACACCTCCGCTTCGGTCACACCTGGATCGTTCTCCCCCCGCCTCAACGGCGATGAGGAAGGAACATTACTACATCCGGAAGAGGCTCACCGCCGTATAGGCCAGCAGCAGCGCCAGGATCGCGTTGACGATCCCCCGCACCCTCCCCCCTTCGACATAGCGGCCCAGCGCCGTCCCGCTGAAGGCCCAGAGCGAGATGGCCGTGAAGTCCACCACGGAGAGCATCCCCACCACCAGCAGCAGGGGGAGCGGTCGGCCCGCCACAGGGCTGAGAAAGGTAGTGAAAAGCGTCACATTGCAGATGAAGAGCTTGGGATTCACCACCGGCAGCAGGAGACCCCGGAGGAACCCCAGAGGCTTGAGGGAGGCGGCTTCGTCCACGGTCCAGCTGGTCTGCAGGACCCCCCAGGCCATCCAGAGGATGTAGGCGGCGCCGAACCAGCGCATCCACCCAGCGACCTGGGGGAGGAGTGTCACCAGCGCCCCGGAGAAGCAGCCGCTCAGGAAGGTGACCGCGAAGGTCCCCACCAGCAGCCCGCCGATGTAGGGCATGGAGCGGCGGTAGCCGAAATTCAGCCCCATGGAAGCGCTGGAGACATTGTTCGGCCCCGGCGTGAAGACCATGATGCCGATAAAGGTCGCAAGCGGTACAAACTCGATATGTGTCGTCACAGAGATCCCTCCGTAGGTCACAGGTCATAGGTCATCCCGGCGTGTTCCTCTTCTGCTACGATATGCTTGGTAATATGCGCCGCTCCGGAACGCTCCACCGGGTTCCGGGGCAGCATCTCATTATAGTACACGAGGAGGCCACACGATGGAACCACGAGCAACGTCCGTACCCGGATGCACTATCCGTCCCGCCACAGAGGAGGAGGTACCGCTGATCCTCCGGTTCATCATCGAACTGGCGGAGTACGAGGAGCTGGGCCACGAGGTGGAGGCCACCGAGGAGCTGCTGGAGCAACACCTCTTCGGCGACCGGCCCCGGGCGGAGGTTGTCTTCGCCTGCGACCGCGGCACCCCTGTGGGGTTCGCCCTCTTTTTCTGCAATTTCTCCACCCTCCAGGGCAAACCGGGGATCTACATCGAGGACATCTACGTCCGCCCCGAAGCGCGGAGGCGGGGCATCGGCGCTTCGCTCTTCACCTTTCTCGCACAGCTGACGCTGGAACGGGGCGGCGGACGCATGGAGTGGGGCGTGCTCAGCTGGAACACGCCGGCCCGGGAGTACTACCGCTCCATGGGCGCGGCCCAGCAGGACCGGTTCATCCTCCAGCGCCTCACCGGCGAGGCGCTCCGGCGGGTGGCCGGCAGAACAGAGCGCACCTGACGCTGAGACGGGGGGCGAGACAATCCCCACGACGCCACCGGCAACCGTGGCATCACCCCACCCCACCGCATGCTAGGGAAGATCCAGATGAACGGGCAGACGGCCCTGGGGCTCCAGCCGCCCGGAGAGGTAGTCGCCCAGGGCCCCGAAACTCGGCGGGGTGCTGCTGTAGACAGCGACCGCGCCTGCCGCATCGGGCAGTTCCATCAGGTCGTAGGGGGCCCGGAAGGAGAGCAGCACCAGCTTATCGGCCGGGAGACGCCGCAGCAGCCGCTTCATCGCCGGACGCCGGAAGAGGTCGAAACAGCCGGCGAAGACCACCTCACGGCCGGAGAGCCGCTCTTCGATCCCCTCAATTGCGTCTTCCGTGAGCTCATCGGCGACGAGAACCGGCTCCAGCATGGGGCAGTGCCGTTCCAGCAAGGCTTGCGTCGTGGTCCAGCCGCCCGGCCAGAGTACAGGAAAGGGCCCCGGCTCGCCGACGGGGATGACGCCGCCGCGGTTGCGGACTACCGTCACCGCCCGCCGGGCGATCTCCCGGGCCAGCGCTTGGCGGTCGGGCGTCGCCAGCGTGGCGGAGAGCTGTTTCCCCGGGAAGGGATCGTCAAAGAGACCCAGCCGCTCCTTGGCCTCCAGGATCCGTTCCACCGAGGCCTCCAGGCGCTCTCTGGGGATCTCGCCCTTCTCGACGGCTTCCACCAGAGCCGCTTTCACCCTGCGGATCTTCTCCCTGCTGTAGTCGGGGTCGGCGCCGTAGATCAGCATGTCCACACCGGCGCGGAAGGCCGCAACGGCCGCCTCGCCGGCGCCCCAGTGCTTTCGGATGGCGCCCATCCCCATGGAGTCGGCGAAGATGACGCCGCGAAATCCCATCTCCTCCCGGAGCAGCCCCTGCAGGATCTTTCTGGAGAAGGTGGCCGGCAGCGGTGCGGGCTCCAGGGCCGGCACGCGGATATGGGCGGTCATCACCGCCGGCGCACCATCCGCCACAGCCTCGCGGAAGGGGCGCAGGTCGATGGACTCCAGGCTGGCCCGGTCGCGGGAGACCAGCGGCAGCCCCAGATGGGAGTCCACCGCCGTATCGCCGTGGCCGGGGAAGTGTTTGAGCACCGGGAGGACACCGCCTTCGAGATACCCCTTGACGGCCTCTATCCCGAAAGCCGCCACCTCCCTCGGCGAGGAGCCGAAGGAGCGGCTGCCGATGATGGGATTCCGGGGATTGCTGTTCACGTCCACCACAGGCGCGAAGTCGACGTTGATCCCCAGCGCCCGGAGTTCCTCTCCCATGTCCCTCGCCGCTTCCCGGGCCAGCGAGGGTGCTCCCGCGGCCCCCAGAGCCATGTTGCCGGGGAAGAGGGTCACCCCTTCGCGGATCCTGTTCACCCAGCCGCCCTCCTGATCGATGGCGACAAAAAGGGGTATCCCCGAGGTGCGCAGGGCCCAGCGCTGCATCTCCTCGGCGAACCCGGCCACCTGCTCCGTGGTCCCGATGTTCCCCGTAGCCGTGTAGAGCACCACACCACCCGGCTTGATCTCCGCCAGGTCCATCAGGTTGGCGCCGGTCACCTGCCTGCCCTCCAGGGTGATGGCCAGGGCCTGTCCCACCAGCTCCTCCAGGGAGAGATCGGCCGTCCGGGACCGTGCCTCCGCAGGGCCGGCCTGCACCAATGTCAGCAACAGCACCACCATGAGCCCCAGGATCCCCGCAGCCGCCTTCCGCCCTCGCTGCCTCCGGGCGGACACAAACCGATCGCCTTTCCATACTCCTCCCATGATCACGCCTCCTTATCTCTATCTCGTGCCACTGTATTCGATCCTGCTATCCCCAAGCCTACCACAAGCCTGCCATCCTCAAGGACATTCTCCAGGTACCCATTGCGCCCACAAGCCCTCTCCGTCGCGGGGTTTATTTTGAAACAGCCGTGTTGTATAATGAAACACAGAGAGAGGTGGTCGCCGTGACGGAGGAGCGCGGTCTGGTGCAGTCGGTGGTCCGTTCGCTGGATATCCTGGAGCTGCTCAACAGGGAGCCGGCCGCGGGTGTTTCGCAAATCGCCGGGCGGCTCGGCCTGGACAAGAGTACCGTCCACCGGCTGCTCACAACGCTCAGGGCAAAGGGATACGTCAGGCAGGATCCCGACACCCAGAGCTACTCCAACAGCCTCAAGCTGCTGGAGCTGGGGCTCTCCTCGGTGGACCGAAAGGGGCTCATGCGGAAGGCCCGCCCCCACCTCGAAACACTCGCCGCGGCAACAAGGGAAACCGTCAACCTTGCCCTTCTGGACGGCGTCGACATCGTCTACGTCGACAAGATCGAGAGCACCGAGGTGATCAGGGCCGATCTCGGCGTGGGGCGCAGCTGGCCCGCCTACGCCACAAGTCTGGGCAAGGCGATCCTCTCCCACCTCCCGGAGGAGCGGGTGCAGAGCCTCTTCCGAAACGAAGGGTTCGCCAAGCTCACCGCCAACACTCTGGACTCCCTGGAGGAACTGCTGACCGATTTGCGCACCACTCGACGGCGGGGCTACGCGATCGACAACGAGGAGCTCCTCCCCGGTCTGGCCTGCGTCGCCGCGGCGGTCACCGGCTTCAGCGGCGAACCGCTGGGGGCCGTGAGCGTAGCCTATCCCCGCTATCGCTACCAACAGGGGTCGGCGGCGGAACAGCGGATCATCGAAGCGGTTGCAACCACAGCACGGGACATCTCCCACGAACTGGGGCACACAGGCGCGGCGTTCCCTACGGGCACGTAATCGGAACCTGCGCCATTCCATACGTAAAGGAGGAAACAGACATGGCTAAGAAGAAAGGGCGTCTTGATTTCATCAAGATGAAGAAAGAGGGCGAGCAGGTGGCGTGGGTCACCGCCTACGACTTCCCCACCGCCTCCTTCGTGGAACAGGCGGGCATGGACATGATCCTGGTGGGCGACTCCATGGGCATGGTGGTCTACGGCTACAACGGGACCATCCCGGTGACCATGGACGACAGCATCCGCCACTGCCAGGCCGTCCGGAGGGGCGCGCCGAACACCTTCTGCATCGGCGACCTCCCCTTCCTCTCCTACCAGACCTCGGACAGCGACGCCGTCCTCAACGCAGGGCGCTTCCTGAAAGAGGCCGATATGGACGCCGTCAAACTGGAGGGCGGGAAGCGGGTGCTCTCCAAGATCGAGGCCATCGCCAACGCCGGGATCCTGGTGATGGGACACATCGGCCTCACCCCCCAGAGTTCCGGTGTACTGGGCGGCTTCAAGGCCCAGGGCCGGGACCCCAAGAGCGCCAGGGCCCTCATCGACGACGCCCTTGCCATCCAGGAGGCCGGCGCCTGGGCGCTGCTGCTGGAAGCCGTGCCGCCCGAGCTGACCCAGTTCCTGACCAAAAAGATGGAGATCCCCGTCTACTCCATCGGCGCCGGCGGCCCCTGCGACGGCCAGCTGCTGATCTGCGGCGACATGCTGGGCCAGTTCCAGGCCTTCACGCCCAAGTTCGTCAAGAAGTACGCCAACGTCGCCGAGGTGGAGATCAACGCCTTCAAGGAGTACGTCAACGACGTCAAGACCGGCCAGTTCCCCACCGACGAGCACTGCTACCACATCCTCTCCCAGCACGAGGACGAATACTACAAGATGCTCAAGGAGTACGAGTAGGGGCAGCGCAACATATCGGTGTCCCACAGAAGCCCGAAGGGGAGAGCGGCGGATATCCGCCGCTCTCCCCTTCTCGTTGTGTCTCTCCCGGAAAGGTGAAGGAGGGTCCTAAAAGAGAATCCGGCCGATGAACCAGCTGGGCAGAGCCAGCGAGACCGCCGGCACGTAGGTGGTGATGATCAGCGTGGGGATCCAGGCAAAGACAATCATGAGCATTGTCGGCGAGAGCATCTCCTGGATACTCACCTTCCCGAGCCTCCCGCCCAGGTACAGTAGTGGCGCCGTCGGGGGCGTGATATTGCCCATCCCCAGGTTGACGCCCAGGATGGCAGCAAACTGGATGGGATTCACCCCGATCTCGATCATAAGCGGCAACAGGAGAGGCGTGCAGAGCAGCGTTCCGCTCACATCGTCCATCAGCATCCCGATCATCACCATAAAGAGGTTCACCATGATCAGGATCATCCGTGGGTCCTCGGAGATCATCATGAAAACGTCGATCACCTTGTTGGGGAGACGCTCCATCACAAAGATCCGGCTGAGGATCATGACGATCAGAAACATGACCATCAGTACGCCTGTGGTGGTACCCGTTTCGACAAGCGCCGCCTTGAGTGAGGAGAATGTGAGCTTCCGGTAGACAAAGAACCCCACCGGGATGGCGTAGACGACAGCTACTGCCGCCGCCTCCGTAGGGGTCATGATACCGCCGTAGATTCCCCCGAGGATAATCACCGGCATGGCCAGGGCGGGGAGGGCCCTCATGCTTTTACGCCAATTGCTCTCCCCGGCACTGAGCAGTGCCTGCTGGGCCATCGCCGCCCCGATGGAGCGGGATTTTCTGGAGATAAACCAGTTGACGGTGCACAACAAAACAGAGAGGATGATGCCCGGCCCAATCGTTGCCAGAAAACAGGTGAGGACAGACTGGTTGGCGCTCCAGGCATAGATGATCTGGATGGAACTCGGCGGGATCAGCAGCCCCAGCGGTGCAGCGTTCACGATGATCGAGGCAGCGTGCCCCTTGCTGTATCCGGCCTCCCGAAGCTTCGGGAACATGATGCTGCCGATACAGGAGAGTGTGGCCGCCGCGCTCCCGGAGATGGCGCCGAAGAGCCCCGAGGCGATGATGGCGACGGCACCGAGGCCGCCCCGGATCTTCCCCACAAAGATATTGATGAAACTGACCAGCGAATCCCCGATATGGCCCCGCTCCATGATACCTCCCGCCAGGATGAACAGGGGGATCGCCAGGAGCACGATGGTGTTCAGCTTGCTGTACCCGCTGGAGAGAAGGGCATCCGACTGGTACCCCATCACAAAGACCATGTACAGCAGCGATGTGCCGAAGGCAAAGACAATGGGGACACCGATGACAATCGTGATGATCAAAATGGTAATGGTAACGATCAGACCCATCAGGAGACACCCCCTGTCTCCATGGTGGTCTCGCCGCGCCGGATGCGGCCGATAAGGCGCAGAAGATCCAGTACCAGGTAGAGACTCATGATCGAGAAGCCGACAAGGATGGCGCTCTGGGGAATGACCATGGGAATCCGCCATGCGATGGACCGCGTGTCCCGCACAATCCCCCAGACAAAGTAGTTGAAAGCCCAGTAGTTGATCACCAGACAGGTCACTGTGGAGATGGAAACGACGACAAAACGCATCCAGAACCTGAGGCGTGGGTTTTTGACGTATTCCTTCACGATATCCGCCTGAATGTGACTGTCCTCGTAGGAACCGTAGGCCGCACCCATCAGATACAGCCAGAAGGCGAAGATGAGGATGAACTCCTCACTCCCATACAGGTCAAGATGGAGTATATAACGAAAGAGGACCGTTGCCACGATCGCGAAGGAAAGCAGCAACTGGGTAACGACGAGCATCCATTCGAGGAATTTCGGAATAAGGATTTCCAGAACAAAGCCTCTCTGTTTCATGTCCCTTCACCGCTTTCTCATCCCGGGTCGGCCAAGCGCCTCGGACAGCCAGCCGGCTCCCTTCTCCGGAACCGTCACCCCAACGGCCGGGCGGACCGGCAACCCCGGCCCGCCCGGCTTCATCGGCAGTGCCTACTGCTGCACGTCTTCGAGAAGCCCCTCGATCACCTCTTCGCCGAACATCTTCGAGAACTTGGGCCAGGAAACCTTCCGGACGTGAGCGGCCAGAGCATCGATCTCCTCCTGGGAGACATCGTGTATGACCACGTCGTGCTCCTCGGCCAGCTTCCTCTGATACTTCTCCTCCTGCTTCCTGGCCTCCACAATGCTCTTGCTCGCCTGTTTCTGGCAGGCTTCCAGGATGATCCGGCTGTATTCCTCGGGCATCTCCTCGAAGAGGTCCTTGTTCATGATGTACGACACGTTTTCGACAAACATGCGCACGGGGAAGAAATTCTTGATGAGATCCCTGAACGTGAAGTAGTTCAGCGACGCCGTCCCGCCGATGTAGCCGTCGCAGACACCGGTCTGCATCGCGGTATAGAGATCGGACCAGTTGATCGTGACCGTGTCGTAGTTCAGATCCTTCATGGTCACCTTGTAGAGCTCCGACGGGGGAATCCGTACCAGGATCTCGTGGTTCGCCTCGGGATCAAAGGGATCGGCAGGTTCCTTCACCGTGGCCAGGGAGATAAAGCTGTCCACATAGACACCCAGCAGCTGCACCCCCACCTTGGCGTGGGCCTCCTCGTAGGTCTCGTACCAGAAGGAACCCGGCGAGAAGACGTCTTTCAGCCCCTCCCAGCTCGTGGTCAGGTAGGGCATGCTGCAGATCTCCAGCATCTGGTTGTACTGGCCGGTGATATAGAAATAGCCCATATCGACGCTGCCCCGGATGACATCCTCGTAGACCTGGACATAGTCCCCAAGCTGGCTGGCCGGGTAGACCTCGATCTTCACCTTGCCGTCGGTCTTCTCGGCGACCTCCTCGGCAATGGCGTACTGGGTCGCCGTCCCCGGATGGTCTGGTGCATAGCTCCCGGCAAACCGCAGCGTGTACTCCGGTTCGGCCGCGAAGGCCCCAAAGGCAAAAGCAACAACCATAAGCGAAGCCACCAATAGCGATACCGCAAACCTTCTGTTCCGCATACCACACAACCTCCTTCGTTTTGTACGGACTCCCCGAACGTACCGAACAACCGCCGGGGCACGTGAAGCCTTCACTCTTTACTCCCCTCTTTTTCACACAAATCCATAGTACGGTCGCTGTGCAACGGCACTGTTTGCGTATCTGATCATGGTGACGAAGTCGAAGACCGGGAGATTGACGGCCCGTTGTACATCCGCAGCGTAGGGTGGCATATCGGAACACTCCAGCAGGATGGCGCCTATGTCGTCATGATCCGCAACGAGCTGTCGTGCCGTGGCCACCACCTCTTCCCTCACCTTTCGATTGTCAAAATACCCTTTATCGCTGTGCAGTATGGCGCTGAACTCACCTCCTCGCGGGATCTCCTCGATGCGGCAGTCCTTCGGTTCTACGCCGCAGCTCTCCCAGAGATCCGGGGTCAGCGACGGTTTGTCCGCACAGATGAGACCGATCTTCTGCTCCCTGCGGATCCCCGCCTTGATCCAGGGGATCTGCACGAGACTGGAGAGATAGACCGGAACGTTCAAGGCCTCCCGAACCTGACTCTGGAAGTGGCCGAAGTAGCCGCAGGCTCCGCAGACCACACGGCACCCCTCCATCTCCAGCTCCCTCCCCGTAGCCACGAGATCATCAAGCAGCGCGGGATCGCCGCTGTGCATCCGTTTCTGGTCCGCCCCCGGCACCGCCTTCAACCGGACCGGGAAGTCGTAGGTCCATGCGTTGACCACGTTCCCCGGAATGATGGGATACCAGACATCCAGCAACATGATGCCCACCGTGTAGCCGGAGATCACCTGTCCCTTCCTGATAGCGAAGGTCCTGTCCAGCTCCCCCCGCGAACCGAGAAAGCCGTACTCCCGGTGCCCCCGGGACCGCTCCTCCATGTGTTCTCACTCCTTCCCGCAGGCCCTACGCTTCGGCGAAGATCCCCTGTTCCAGATACGCCAGCATCTGCTCCCTGTTCATATGTCCGAGCCCGATATCCTCCAGCGTCAGACCCCTTTTCCAGAAATCCGTCCCGGTCATCACACAGGCGAGATGGATCATGCTGTCCACGGTAGGCGTGTCGACACCGAATCGCTTCCCCAGCTCGTGGTAGATATGGCAGCCTATGGGCACATCCTCGGTGATATACCGGTTGTTGAGATCGAAGGGACCGGTTCCGAACTGCAGATAGTCCTGCTCCTCAAAGGGAATCTCGTAGTCGAGCCCCATGTACTCCTGCCCAAGCACGTTTTCGCGGGAGAAGAAGTGGTCCCGTTCGTAGGGCTGGATCCCCACACCCATCGCCTCGGCCAGGGCGCACTCCTCCCGGTAGAAGGCGTACTGCACCTCCGATACGGCGGGGCAGTATGCATGGGAGTAGATGGAGTAGTCATACTTGTCGGTCCCGTAGATAACCCCCCAGTTCTGCATGACCGCGGCCCCCAGCAGCGTGCCCGGGCAGTGCAGAACCGGATTCACATTGCTGAAGCCGGTGTCCATCACCGTCTTGCCCCCCACAACGCCGTCACCGCCGGTCACGGCGTCCATGGAACCCATGCAGGCCGTGCTTTCCAGAAAGTCAGCCTGGTCAGCGGAAGGCAGCGCCGCACCGCGGAGTGTGATGGCCCGGTAGTAGACCCGGATCTGGGGGAGTACCACGCCGCCCTTGACCTCCACCCGACAGCCGTAGGGAGCGCTGGACCATCCGCCGACGACCACCTTTCTGGTGCACCCTGCTTCGCGCATCATCTTCCGCAGCAGCAGGGAGCCGTAGTTGTCCGGAAAGATATGGATCACCATGCCGTCCTCAAGGGCCGGAATCAGCCGTTCGAAGAAGGGCCGGTGCCCTACGGAGGGTGTGGCGACGATAACGACCCCCGCTCCGCGGACCGCCTCGGCCACGTCGCTGGTGACCAGCTCCATCTGGGCGGTGCCGCTCCGTTCGAAGCCGTAGAGATTCAGCTGTTGCCCGAAGAACTTGATTCCCCTGTCCACACCAAAGAGTGTTGTGCGGGCAAAAGGCTCCAGATCGCAGAGCCGCACCCTTCCGCCGGCCAGCGCGCAATCCGCAGCCTGGGCCTTCCCGACGGCACCCGCCCCCAATACCGCGATCGGTTTGTCCTTCAAATATTCCATGCTGCTCATGCCTCTCCCCCCTTCATCGGTCTGCCTCCACACCTGCCGCCTCATCGACGCTCCGGAGAATCTCGACAACCCCCCGATCGCCGTCCACACGCACGCGATCACCCGTGCGGATGATCTCAAAGGGATCCTCCTCCAGGTCGGTCACTACCGGCACCCAGGTCACCACTGCAGCCACGGCCGTCCTGGAATCCATCCCGGGAAAGACAAAGGCCGCAGGCCCGATACCGGCAACCTTGGCCGCATGGAAATGACAGGACCAGCCGTTTGAGCCCTTTCCGCCGGAAAGCACCAGCACGGATCCCTGTATGGAACGCCCTTCAAAGGGATGTCCCCGCTCGATGACCAGCCCGGTCCGGTCGTCGACACCGCTCCACCCCTGTATGGCGGCCCGGCTCACCATGGCCGGTCCCTCGGCGACCCCCCCGACGGCCCCTCTTCCCTGCAGTCTGATCACCGTCATCGCTCCCCTCCCTCCCAATATCCGCCGAGTGCGGACTCAAGACAGTGTTCCATGGAACCATAGTGGACACTGGTCTGCACCGCTGGTCGTATGTAGTGGGCCTGCTTGGCCGAATCGAAGACCAGCGCCGCACCTTCCCGGGGAAAGCACTCGCTGGTGAGGGGACAGCTGCTGGTCAGCACCTGCCCGCCGGCACGCTCGATGGCCCCGGTATAGCCGCACCGGTCGGCGGTCTCCTTGATGGGGAGCGCCGTCCATACCTGCAACGTCACCGAGGGCGCTACGGACTTCCCGTCCAGGAACGCCGCCGTCTCCCGGAGCTGATCCAGGGTATAGTGGGGGCAGCCGAGACTGACCAGCTGCACCTTGTCGCGCCCCGGATCGTCGAGATCGGCCCTCGATGCCTCGATATCACCGTCGGTGATCGCCACCGTTTCCAAACCCCTTCGCCCTCCCGTGGCCTCTTCGAGGGTCGCCGCTTCCGGCGTCACCCCTACGATGTGGCACATCTCCGCCCCGCCTGTGGTGGCCATGGAGGCGAAGGCGGCCTTCAACGTGGTGATGTCCGGCCTGGAGAAGCCCGAGACCAGCACGGGGATATGACGGGGCGGCGTTCGCTTCCCGATGGTGTAGCCCAGGAGATCCCAGTCCAGCAGGGTCTCGGTGGCGCATTGGACGGAAAAGAGAAGGGTGCCCTTCCGATTGCTCCGGTCGTGGAGGCCCCAATAGGGCGTCCTCCCGCAGACCGCCGACCAGAAACCCGCCTCGAGACCGTCGGCATGGCCGCAGGCCCCCCAGAGGGCGTTCATCATCAAGACAGCGTGGGACTCGCTGCTCACGTAGTGCTCGCCCATGAGCGGCACAAAGCCGAGCATATAGGGGATACAGGAACCCACCAGATGGACTCCCGCGTCCAGATAGCGGGAGAGATAGGCCTCGTTCCGCGCCCGCTCCGCCTCCGGGACACCCATCCCGTTCCATCCAAGGGGACACATGGGCCCCACGTCGGACTGGGCATAACAGGCGACACGGTCAAGCACGACGCGCTCGTCGGAACAGAAGTGCATCTGCGACATCACGACATCGATGTCGTCGGTATCCAGTGCCTCCAGGTAGTGGTGGGCACCGCAGAAGAGATGCGCCTTGGTTACCCTGCAGAGCCGCTCGGCACCGACAACCTCGCCGTAGGCCACCACGTTCTCCATGGCTTTCCTCTTGAGCAGTCCTTCTTTTCCGTCGAGCATCCGTTGCTCTTCTTCAGAGAAATACATAACCCCTCCCACTCTCCCCAACAGAACGGGAACTACAGGAGATCGACGATGTCGACCTCCTCCAATAGATAGGAGCCCTGGCTTTCGAGGAAGGCGTCGTACTCGCGCACGCGCTTCCGGGCGTACTCCTTGTCCTTCATCAGCAAGGCGGTGAGCAGCGCATGGGTCAGCGCCATGGCTCCCGCGTAGGGATCAATAAAGGTGATGAACTTCTGGGGAACCACAAAGAGATGGGTGCAGTATTCGGCGATCGGAGAGAAGACGGTGTCGGAAACCCCGACTACGGGAACCCCCTGTTCGGAGAGAAGGGAGAGCACCTCCTGGGTCCGGCGGGGATACCGCGGGAAGCTGTACACCAGTGCCACAGCGTTCTCTCCCGAAAAATCCCGCATTGCGTTGAAGGCCTTCGCGTCAAGCGTGGTCACCCTGTGCACCTTCTTCCGGATCACGTTCATGTAGACCGCGGCGTATTCGGCGACGACATGATTGAATTCCGTACCCACCACAACCACCTCGTCGGCCCGGAACAGCAGCTCCACGGCGCTCTCGAAATCCGCCTCCTTCATCCCCTCCAGCATCTCGTCGATGATGCTCCGTTCCATGGCGACCACACGATGCCAGAGGCGATCCCCGTTCTCCTGCTGTTCCAGCGGAAAGCGCTCCAGGGAGTGGATCTCGCTTTTGAACATCTCCTGAATCGCCGCCTGCAGCCCCGCGTATCCTCCGTAGTCGAGACTGTACGCGAGACGGGTAACCGTGGATTCGCTGACACCCGCCTTGGCGGCGAGAGCCGTGGCGTTCAGGAAGGCCACATCCTTGTAGTGATCGATGATGTACCTGGCGAGCTCGTATTGCTTGGGACTCAGCGAGGCACCCGCCTTGGCAATGCGATCGGTGAACGTATCCTGTTCCGTCAGATGAAAAACCTCCGTCTAATCAAATTGCCTGCAGAAAAAATTTCTTCATCCACAGCCTACACAGAGCCCTCGGGGTTGTCAAGCCTTTTTTCGAAATGTTCCTGCATCGCAGGGGAAGGTGTGCAGCGGAGGCCCTCACCGGACAGAGGTCAAGATCCACCCGGAGTTCGCGGTTGGCTGCCAGACAACGACGAGCCGGCGCTTGCCCCGATCGGGGC
>JAIPGA010000042.1 GCA_021736445.1 Synergistales bacterium
GGTGTGCAGACCGAAGATGGCCTCCACCTCCGGGTTGTGGAGCACCTGCTGCGCCACCATGGCCTTGGCGCCGTCGTTGTATTCCTCTGAAGGCTGGAAGATGAAGGTGACGGTGCCCGGCAGTTCGTTCCGGCGCTCCGCCAGAAGGAGCGCCGCTCCGAGGAGGCAGGTGGTGTGGACATCGTGTCCGCAGGCGTGCATGACCCCCGGGTTGACGGAGGCGTAGTCCGCGCCGGTCTGTTCCTCGACGCGCAGAGCGTCCATGTCGGCCCGGAGGGCGACGCCGGGGCCCTCGGCAAAGCCCCGGAGGATGCCCGCCACACCTGTGCCGGCCACGTTCCGCCGTACCTCGATGCCTGCGGATTCCAGCTCTTCGGCGACAATGCCTGCTGTCCGGTGTTCCTCAAAACCAAGCTCGGGATGGCGGTGGATATCCCTGCGGAGTTCCGAGAGTTTCGGCGCCAGGGCTGCGGCGCCCGTGGCAATATCTGTCATCCTGTCCACCTCGTTTCTCATGGGATGTCAAGATACCTGGGCTGCGCCGGCCTCCACGGGGGCGAGATAGAGCGGCCGTTTCCGGCAGATGCGGGCGACCTCCTGCCGGTACGGTGTGGGATCGAAGCCTTCCTCCTCCTCCAGCACCTTGGTGATCAGCCCTGCAACCTGCTCGATGTCCCTTTCGGTGAAGCCCCTGGAGGTGACCGCGGCGGTGCCGATGCGGATGCCGCTGGTGACGGCTGGCGGGGCGGGGTCGAAGGGGATCATGTTCTTGTTGACGGTGATCCCTACGCTGTCCAGGGCCGTTTCGGCCGCGGCGCCGGTGTGTCCCCGGGGCCGGAGGTCCACCAGCAGGAGATGGTTGTCCGTTCCTCCCGAAACGATCCGGAGGCCGTCCTTTGCGAGGGTCTCCGCCATGGTCCGTGCGTTGGACCGCACCTGCTCCGCGTAGCTCCGGAATTCCTCGGTGGCGGCGATGCGGAAGGTCACCGCCTTGGCCAGTACGTTCTGGAGGATCGGGCCGCCCTGGGTGCCGGGGAAGACCGCCTTGTCGATCGCGGCGGCGTGCTCCTTCCGGCAGAGGATGAAGCCGCCCCGGGCGCCCCGCAGCGTCTTGGTGGTGGTGCTGGTGACCACATCGGCGCAGGGGACGGGGCTGGGATGGAGCCCCGCGGCTACCAGCCCTGCAATGTGGGCCATGTCGACCAGCAGGTAGGCGCCGACCTGGTCGGCGATCTCCCGGAGCCGGTGGAAGTCGATGACCCGGGCGTAGGCGCTGCCGCCGGCGACGATCATCCGCGGCCTGTGCTCCCGGGCCATCTCTTCGATCCGGGGGTAGTCGAGCTGTTCCGTCTCCGGGTCCACCCCGTAGGCGAAGGCCCGGTAGTACCTGCCGGTGATGCTCGCCTGGCTGCCGTGGGAGAGGTGTCCCCCGTGGCGGAGGTTCATCCCCAGAATGGTGTCCCCCGGTTCCAGAAGCGCCATGTAGGCGGCGAGGTTGGCGTTGACGCCCGAGTGGGGCTGCACGTTGGCGTGGTCGGCCCCGAAGAGCGATGTGGCCCGTTCGATGGCCAGCGTTTCGATGTCGTCGATGACCCCGCAGCCGCCGTGGTATCGTTTGCCCGGGTAGCCTTCGGCGTACTTGTTGGTCAGCACCGAGCCCTGGGCCTCCATGATGCAGGCCGGGACGAAGTTCTCCGAGGCGATCAGCTCGATGGTCGAGCTCTCGCGGACTGTCTCCCTGCCGACAAGCGCCGCGGCTTCCGGGTCGACTGCCGTAAGGTTGTACATGGTGCATCCTCTCCTTTGGCTGGATTGGGTCAGGTGTTCCGAGGTTGTCCCCTCCAGGGCACAGGGGTGCGTCTTTGGTAGGGGTGCCTGGTTTTCAATTTACTGTGGTGTATTGTATCACAGGCGCAGAGATAGCATGATTGCAAGAGCCTTAAACAAATAACATCTTTGTCGCAATATGTCTCCGGCGACGGAAAAAGGAAAGACTGTATTTTCCGATTATTTCCTTGACAGACGGCTGTGTCTCACAGATACTGATGTAGTAAGGGAAATCAGGCACAAGGTCGTGATTCCCTTTTTCCGGAACCCTTCTTGTGAAGGTTATGGCATTCGCATAAGGCGGGGTTCCGCAGCGGCAAGAGAGAAGAGCCATGCAGAGCAGGCAGGGTGCAAGAAGGGGGAATTGCCTTGGAGAGGAAAGAGCGGGTGACGACATCTGCCGCAGAGCAGGAGAGCGGGGAATTCGATCTGACCATCCTCGACGGCATCATCGAGGAGGCCTTGGGGGAACACCAGGGGCTGATCCCGATTCTGCAGAATCTGCAGGACGCCTACGGGTATCTGCCCAGGGAGGTGCTGACGGCCACGGCGGAGCGGCTGAACATGCCCTACAGCAAGATCTTCGGGGTGGCCACCTTCTATTCCCAGTTCCATCTGACGCCGCGGGGGCGGCATATCATCCAGCAGTGCGACGGGACGGCCTGCCACGTCAAGGGGGGCACCCGGGTCCGCAAGGCCATCGAGGACACCCTGGGAATCAAACCCGGCGAGACCAGCGAGGATCTGCGGTTCACCTACGAGGTGGTCTACTGCCTGGGTTCCTGCGGTCTGGCGCCGGCGGCCATGGTGGACGACGAGGTGGTCGGACGGCTGACACCGGAGAAGATGAAAGCGATTCTCGAGTCCCTGGACTGAGGAGGGTGGAACCTATGGTTGCGAAGCGAATCACCAACCCCGAGGAGCTGCAGCGCCTCTGTGACAAGGCGAGAAACGAGGTGGCGGTCCGGGAGGAGAGCGAGATCATGGTCTCCGTCTGCGCGGGCCACAACGAGAGCATCTCCCACGACCACCAGGTGGCCAGGGCGCTCCTGGAAGAGGTGCGCGCACTGGGGATCGACGCCCGGGTGGGGATGAAGGGCCGCTGCGAGCTCTCCGCTCCCGGAACGGTGGTGGAGATCCGGTCGCCCAGGGACGGGGTGGTGCTCTACGGAGAGGTCACCCCTGAATTGGTGCCGCGGCTGGTGCGCACGCACTTTGCGGAGGGGGAGATCCTCCGGGAGCATCTTCTGGTGCACCACCAGTGCGAGCGCGCCGGGTCAGAGCTGTAACCGCAGCGAACATAGAAGGATCAGGAGGGTATGCCCATGCCTGAACCACAGTACCGTTCACACGTCCTCTGTTGCAGAGGCACAAGCTGTACCGCCGGCGGCTCCTCGGACATGCTGGAGCGTTTCCGGGAGCAGGTCCGCCGGTGGGGGCTGGAAGACGAGGTGCTGGTGTCGTTCACCGGCTGCCACGGCCTCTGTTCCATCGGTCCCATCGTGGTGATCTACCCGGAGGATATCCTCTACTGTCAGGTGGAACCCGAGGATGTCCCCGAGATCGTCGAGGAGACGCTGGTGGGCGGCAACCTGGTGGAGCGCCTGCTCTACAGGGAGCCCCGCACCGGCATGCCGATCCCCCACTACCACAGGATCCCCTTCTACGGCAGACAGCAGCGGGTGATCCTGCGGAACTGCGGGCTCATCAACCCCGAGCGGATCGAGGAGTACTTCGCCCGCGACGGCTACCGGGGTCTGGCCCGGGCGCTGCAGGGGATGAGCCCCGACGAGGTGATCGGGGAGGTGAAGGAGTCCGGTCTCCGGGGCCGCGGCGGCGGCGGATTCCCCACCAGCAAGAAGTGGGAGTTCACCCGCAGGGCCGAAGGCCGCCCGAAGTACGTGGTCTGCAACGCCGACGAGGGCGACCCGGGGGCCTTCATGGACCGGAGTCTCATCGAGGGCGATCCCCACTCGCTGCTGGAGGGGATGTGCATCGCCGGATACGCCATCGGCGCCGGGAGGGGCTTTGTCTACTGCCGGGCCGAGTATCCCCTGGCCATCAAACGGCTGCAGATCGCCATCGACCAGGCCCGGGAGTACGGCCTGCTGGGGAGCGACATCCTCGGCTCGGGCTTTGCCTTCGATATCGAGATCAAGGAGGGCGCCGGCGCCTTTGTCTGCGGCGAGGAGACGGCCCTGATGGCCTCCATCGAGGGTCGGCGCGGCGAACCCCGTCCGCGGCCGCCCTTCCCCGCGCAGAAAGGGCTGTGGGGACAGCCCACCAACATCAACAACGTGAAGAGCTACGCCGCCGTGCCGCAGATCCTGAGCAAAGGCGCGGGGTGGTTCGCCGATATGGGAACGGAAAACAGCAAAGGCACGGCGGTCTTCGCCCTCACCGGCAAGGTGAACAACACCGGACTGCTGGAGATCCCCATGGGGACCACCCTGGGGGAGATCATCTTCGAGATCGGCAACGGTATCGCCAAGGACAGGAAGTTCAAGGCCGTCCAGACCGGCGGCCCTCTGGGCGGATGTCTGGCCGCCGAATCGCTGAACCTGCCGGTGGATTTCGATTCCCTCATGGAGGCCGGGGCGCTGATGGGCTCCGGCGGCATGATCGTCGTCGACGAGGTGACCTGCATGGTGGAGCTGGCCAAGTTCTTCCTCCAGTTCGCCCTGGCCGAGTCCTGCGGTCAGTGTCCCCCCTGCCGGGTGGGCGGCCAGAAGATGCTGGAGATCCTCGAGCGGATCACCCGGGGCGAGGGACGCATGGAGGATCTGGACATGCTGGAGGACCTCGCCCACACCATGCAGAAGGGGTCGCTCTGCGCCCTGGGCCAGGGGACGCCGAATCCGGTGGTGGCCACCCTGCGCTTCTTCCGGGAGGAGTACGAGGCCCACATCCTCGACAGGCGCTGTCCGGCGGGGGCCTGCAAGGCCCTGGCGCCGTCGCCCTGTCAGAGCGGCTGCCCCGCCGAGGTGCAGGTGCCGATCTATGTGGCCAACATCGCCGAGGGGAACCTCCAGGAGGCCCTGCGGGTGCACCGGGAGTCCAACCCCTTTGTCTCCGTCTGCGGCCGGGTCTGCCCCGCCTTCTGCGAGGACAAGTGCCGCCGGGGCGAGCTGGACGAACCGGTGGCCATCCGGGATCTCAAACGCTACATGGCCGACCATGAGAGCGGCAGATGGCGTCCCCGGCCGCTGGAACCGCGCAAGGAGGAGAGCATCGCCATCGTGGGCGGCGGCCCCGGGGGGCTCACGGCGGCGCTGCGGCTCGGTCAGATGGGCTATGCCACCACGATCTACGAGGGCAGGGAGGAGCTGGGCGGCATGATGCGGTGGGGGATCCCCACCTATCGGCTGCCCCGGGATGTGCTGGACAACGAGATCCAGTCGATCCTCCGCATCGGCACGGTGAAGGTCTGCACCGGCATCAAGATGGGCCGCGACGTGCTGCTGGAGGAGCTGCAGGACCGCCACAACGCCGTGCTGCTGGCCTTCGGCGCCCAGGGCTGCCGCTGTATGGGCATCCCCGGCGAGGAGCTGAAGGGGGTCATGATGGGGATGGAGTACCTCTCCATGCTCAACAGCGGCGAGGATGTCTCCTTCGTCAGGGGCAAGCGCATCGCCGTGGTCGGCGGCGGCAATGTGGCCATGGACGCCGCCCGCTCGCTGCTGCGGCTCGGCGCCCTGGAGGTGCACCTCCTCTACCGGCGGGAGCGGAGCGACATGCCCGCCATCGAGGAAGAGGTCACGGCCACCGAGGACGAGGGCATCCATTTCCACGCCCTGACCCGGCGCTGGCGGCGGCGGAAGCTCACCGCCGAGGAGGAGCGGGTGCGTTTCCACTACCTGACGGCGCCGGTCTCCATCGAGGGCCGGAACGGCCATGTCCACCGGGTGCACTGCCGGCGGTACTGTCTGCACGACGAGAGCGGCTGTCCCCAGTTCGACGATTCCGCCCGGAAGCGTCCCTTTGCCGCCGCGGGCGAGGACTTCCATCTCCAGGTGGATCTGGTGGTGATGGCCATCGGACAGCATGTGGAGCAGCCGGGTCTGAGCGAAGAAGGGGTCCGGGTGAAACGGGACGGAACGGTGGATGTGGAGCCCCGTTCCTTCCAGACCTCCCGTGAAGGGGTCTTCTCCATCGGCGACTGTGTCCTGGGACCGGCCAGCGTGGTGGAGGCCGTCGGCCATGCCAACAGGGCCGCCCGGGCGATCCACCGCTATCTGCGGGGCATGCCGCTGCCCGAACCGGCGCACTTCCTCCCTCGACCGGAGCCCAGGCGTTTCGACATGAGCGAGGAGGACGCCGAACGGCCGCGGGTGAGGGGATCGGTGCTGGCGCCGGAGACCCGGGTCCACGACTTCCGCGAGGTGGAGCTGGGGTACCCCAGCGAGGAGACCGCGGCGTGCGAGGCCCGGCGTTGTCTGCGCTGCGACCTGGAAGAGTACGAGTAGAGGGAGTGTCCGCATATGGGAACGACGATTACACTGACCATCAACGGTGAGGTGGTGACGGGCACGGCGGGCGACACCATTCTGGAGGTCTGCGAGAAGAACGGCATCGATGTCCCCACGCTGTGCCATTTCCCCGGGCTCTCCGAGCGGGGCGCATGCAGAATGTGCCTCGTGGAGGTGACGGGGGCCCGGGGGTATCTCCCCGCCTGCACCACCGCGGCGGCCGACGGGATGGAGGTGGCCACCGAGAGCGAGGAGCTCGCCAGGCTCCGCCGCTCCAATCTGGAGCTGCTCTTCGCCGAACGCAACCACCTCTGCATGTTCTGCGAGATGAGCGGCGACTGCGAGCTCCAGAGCCTGGCCTACCGCTACGGCATGGACCACGTGCGCTACGGCTTCGCGTGGCCCGGCTACGAGGTGGACACCAGCAGGGAGCACTTCTTCTTCGACCAGAACCGCTGCATCCTCTGCCGGCGCTGTGTCCGGGCCTGCGAGGAGAAGGCGGGCCACGCCGTGCTGGGGGTGCGCGACCGCGGGCCCGCCACCCTGGTCTGCGCCGATGTGGACTATCCCTTCGACCAGTCCACCTGCGTGGCCTGCGGGACCTGTCTGCAGGTCTGTCCCACCGGCGCGCTGGTGGACAAGATCAGCGCCTATGTGGGACGGCGGGAGGAGCTGGACAGGGTGCAGACCACCTGCCCTCTCTGCAGCGTGGGCTGTGCCGTCGAGGTCTCTTCCAGGGACGGCATCCCCGTCAGGACCGAGGGGATCTGGGATGCCGGGCCGACGGGAGGCGTGCTCTGCGTGGCCGGACGTTTCGAACCCTACTACGACAGCCGGCCGCGGATCACGACGCCGCTGGTGAAGCGGGACGGCGAACTCCGGGCCGCGGACTGGGAGGAGACCGAGGCCTGCATGGCCGACGCCCTTCCTCAGGCGGGCGGGCTTGAGGTCTGCACGGGACTGCTCTCCGCCCGGGCGACCCTGGAGACCGCACGGGCTTTCGGGGAGCTCTTCGGTGAACGCGGTTTCCTGCTGGAGGGCTCCGGTACCGAGGTCGGCGACGCCGCGCTGGACGAGCTGGACAGCGCCGACTGCGTGGTGGTGGCCGGCATCGATCTGGAAGAGGACTGCCGGGCCGTCTCGTCGCCGGTGAAACGGGCCGCCAACCGGGGCGCCCAGGTGGTCGTCCTGGGGAGCGCCGGGCAGTGGGTGGACCTCCGCGCCACCGCCCGACTGGAACCGACGGATCTTGCGGGAATGCGGGAACGCCTGGAGACGTCGGACCGCCCTGCGGTGCTCTACGGTCCCGGCGCACCGGAGGGCCTGCTCCGTACCGTCGACGAGGTGGGCGAGAAGGTCAAACGGATCGGTCTCGCCAGGGGGGCCAACAGCCGAGGCATCGAGAGCGAGGGGATCGCCCCATGGCGGTGCAGGCCCCTTTTCGGCCCCGTCTATGTGCTGCTCTGCGATGAAGACCCCACTCCCGACCTTCTCGAGGCTGTCGCCGACGCCAGCTTCCTGGTGGTGCAGTCCAGCACGGCAAACAGCCTCACCGAGCGTGCCGATGTGGTGCTGCCGTCGCCTGCCTGGAGCGAACGCACCGGAACCTACGTCAACACCGAAGGGCGCACCGCAAGTCTTGCGGCCGCCGTTCCCCCTGTGGGGGATACCGAGCCCGACGAAGACGTGCTCGCCCGGATAGGGAGGGTGAAGCTATGCAGAAGGTGACCATCGCGACGGACTGGCTGGAATCCTGCGCCGGGTGCCACATGTCGCTGCTGGATGTCGACGAGCGGCTCTTCGATCTCCTGAAGGCGGTGGAGTTCACGTCGAGCCCCATCACCGACCTCAAGGTGCCTCCCGAGGCGGGGGTGGACGTGGGGATTCTGAGCGGGGCCATCGGCAACAGCCACCAGGAGGAGGTCGCCCGGACCATGCGGGAGCGGTCGCGCATCCTGGTGGCCCTCGGCGACTGCGCCGTCTTCGGCGGGGTCTGCGTGCTGCGGAACCTCTTCGCCCGGGACGCCGTGCTCGCCAGAGGCTACATGGAGACCGAGAGTACCGACCCGGGAAGCCGGGTGCCCGACTCGGAGGAACTGGGGGCGCTCACCGACAGGGCCTATCCCGTCAACCAGGTGGTGGACGTGGATGTCTACCTGCCGGGCTGTCCTCCCTCGGCGGATGCGATCCACTTCGTGCTCTCCGAGCTGGTGGAGGGGCGCATCCCCGTCCTGCCCGACGAGTTGCTGCACTATGACTAGTCCGGAGAGGGAGCGATGCTATGGGTACTAAAGTCACGATTGCGCCTGTCACCAGGATAGAGGGGCATGCCAGGATCACGGTGCACCTGAACGAGGAGGGCGGCGTGGACCACACCCGGTTCCACGTGGACCAGTACCGGGGCTTCGAGAAATTCTGCGAAGGCCGGCCCTTCTTCGAGATGATCGGGATCACGCCACGGATCTGCGGGATCTGCCCCGTCTCCCACCACCTCGCCGCCGCCAAGGCCTGCGACGCCGTGGCCGGGGTGACCCCGCCGCGGCCGGCGGCGCTGCTGCGGGAGCTCATGCACATGGGTCAGGTGATCCAGTCCCACGCGCTGCACTTCTTCCATCTGGCCAGCCCGGATCTGCTGCTCGGCTTCGACGCCGACCCCAGGATCAGAAACGTCATCGGTCTGGCCGGCAAGGACGCCGAGCTGGCCAGGAAGGCCGTAGGGCTCCGCAAGTACGGCCAGGAGATCATCGCCACCCTGGGGGAGAAGAAGGTCCATCCCCACTTCGCCGTCCCGGGTGGCGTCAACAAGGCCCTCACCGCCAAAGAGAGGGAGGAGATCCTCGGCGGTCTGGAGGAGATGACGGCCATCGCCAGGGAAGGTCTGGAGATCGTGGAGAACTGGGCCGAGGCCAACCGGGAGCTGGTGGACGGCTTCGCCGACCTCTCCACCGGCTACATGGGCCTGGTCAAGGGAGGAAATCTGGAGCTCTACGACGGCACGGTCCGTTTCTGCGACGCCGAAGGCAGTGTGGTCTCGGAGTTCCCGCCTTCGGCGTATCTGGACTATATCGCCGAGCATGTGGAGGACTGGTCGTACCTCAAGTTCCCCTACTACAGGGATTTCGGCTGGCCCGAGGGCACCTACCGGGTCGGCCCGCTGGGCCGCCTGAACGCGGCCGACGACATCGGCACCCCCATGGCCTCGGAGAAGCTCAAGGTCTTCAAGGCCATCGGTGCTGGGGCTCCGGTCAGCCAGACCCTCTACTACCACTACGCCCGGGTGATCGAGATCCTCTACGGCCTGGAGCGGGTCCGCCAGCTCCTGGACGACCCCGATATCCTCTCCCGGGAGATCCGGACCGTCTGGAGGGGGCTGACCGGCGAGGGGGTGGGCTGCCTGGAGGCCCCCCGGGGAACGCTCTTCCACCACTACTGGACCGACGGGAAGGGCACCCTCCTCAGGGCCAATCTCATCGTCGCCACGGGGCACAACAACGACGCCATGAACCGCTCGGTGGACGCCGTGGCCAAGGCCTTCATCAAGGACGGCGAACCCACCGAGGGGATGCTCAACCGGGTGGAGGCGGCCATACGGGCCCACGATCCCTGCCTCTCCTGCTCCACCCACGCCATGGGCCGGATGCCGCTCCATATCGAGATCCGCGATGCCGCAGGAAAGCCGGTGCGCACCCTGGAGCGGTCTCCGCGGTAGCGGTTGCAGTCCGGAACGATCGCCTCCCCCGGCGGGCAATCCGCCGGGGGATTATTTGTTATACTGGAAAGGAGTTATTCTGCTTTCAGTCAGCTGCGGCGGTCGCGGCTGTTCCCGCCTTCAGGTGCAGACACCGGGCCGCGGCCGGATGAGAGCTTCCCGGAGCGAAAAAAGGAGGGAACGAGGATGCCCAGGATTGACCCCTTCGAGCGGCACAGCGACGCCTACGACCGCTGGTTCGAGGAACACGCCGATCTCTACAGGGCGGAGCTGGAGGCGGTGCGGCGGCTGCTCCCGGAGGAACGGAGCGAAGGAATCGAGATCGGTGTGGGGTCCGGCAAGTTCGCCGCCCCGCTGGGGATCGCGAAGGGCGTGGAACCCTCGACGGCCATGGCCGCCAAAGCCCGGGAAGAGGGGATCGAGGTGGAATCCGGTGTCGCCGAGTCCCTTCCCTTCGAAGACGACTGCCTCGGGTTTGCCCTGATGGTGACCACCATCTGCTTTGTCGACGACATCGACGGGGCCTTCGGCGAGGCCTACCGCGTCCTCCGTCCCGGCGGGGCTCTCGTCGTCGGTTTTGTGGACCGGGAGAGCGACCTGGGCCGGCAGTACGAGAAACACAAGGACGAGAGCGCCTTCTACCGGGAGGCCACCTTCTTTTCCTCTATCGAGGTGCAGCGTCATCTCAGGGAGGCCGGTTTTTCTCTTGACCGGGTGATCCAGACCCTGCTTCCCGGCGACACCCCGCCGGAGATCATCATCGACGGATCGGGCTCCGGCGCCTTCGTGGTGATCCGTGCGCTGAAAGGCGGAGGGAAAAAGAGTGTCCCCTTGCCCTCGTGAGCAGGGTGCCCACCCTCCCGGGTCGGGGGAAGGATCCTCTTCCCCCTCCGCGGATCCGGCTTCCCCGGGTTGTCCCCTCTGCGGTTCCTGCGGGGTAGCGGTGCTCTGTGAAGACCGAAAACGCCGGTTCTACCGCTGTGCCCGCTGCCGGCTGGTCTTTGCCGACCCCGCATCCAGACCGTCCCGTGAGGCGGAGAAGCGGGTCTACGACCTGCACGAGAACGATCCGGGGGACCAGGGCTACCGCCGTTTCCTGAACCGGCTCGCCGCGCCGCTGCTGGAACGCCTGGGCGATCCGCCGCAGGAAGGCTTGGATTTCGGTTCCGGCCCGGGGCCGACGCTCTCGGTCATGCTGGAGGAGGCGGGGCACCGCATGTCCCTCTACGACCCCTTCTACGCCCCGGACCGCTCCGTTCTGGAGCGGCAGTACGACTTCGTGACCTGCTCGGAGGCCGTGGAGCACTTCCACCGGCCCGACAGGGAGTGGCGGCTGCTCTGCGGGCTGGTGAGACCGGGCGGTCTGCTGGCGGTGATGACCCAGATGGTTCCGGAGGACATGGCCTTCCGGGCATGGGGGTACAAGCGGGACCTCACCCACGTCAGCTTTTTCGACAGCGAGACCTTCCGCTACCTGGCCCGGCGGGACGGCCTCCGCTGTGAGATCGTCGGGCGGAGCGTCGTGCTGATGAGGATACCGGAGGCATCCTGACGGTGGCCGCCCATCCAGCGCAGGGGATTCCTGAGCCCCAGTAAACGTCAAATGCTATCCCAGCTTCCCAAAGGAGTAACCAGTCCACGATTGCACAGACAAGGCGACCATCGAGGTCCCATGGGAACAGAGGGCACGCAGCAGCCACGCGGTGCAGGCAGGGACGGCCCTCTCCCGGGAGAGGGCCCGCACCTTCGTTGTTTTCAGCCCTCCTGCAGGTCCAGGGGCTCCTCCCAGGTGATCTCCCCGTTCAGGAGGGTGAGGGAGGCGCTGGTCTCCCGCAGGGCGCCGGCGGAGCAGGAGAAGATGTCCCGGTCCAGGACGGCCAGGTCCGCCCGGCAGCCCCCGGCGATGCGGCCGAAGCGGTCCCCGCGGCCGGTGGAGCGCGCCGGCGCGCTGGTGAAGAGCGCCAGCGCCTCGTCGAGGGTGCTCCGTTCCCGGGGTTTCCAGCCGCCCCGGGGTCGGCCGCGGTCGTCGGTCCGGTAGACGGCGGCCCAGATGCTCCGCCACTGATCCATGACCTCGCAGCCCGCGTCGCTGGAGCCGCAGACCAGCATCCCCCTGTCGAGGAGGCTCTTGAGGAGATAGCCGGAGCCGCTCCGCCGGGGCCCCAGGCGTTCCCCGAGGATCGCCAGGTCTGTGGGGATCATCCCCGGCTGGATGTCGCAGACCACGTGGTCGCGCCAGGCCGCCAGCGCCTCGGCCTGGTCGGGGCGGCAGAGCTGCAGGTGGTTCAGCCGCAGCGGATAGCCGCCGGGTGTGTCCCTGGGAAGGCGGAGTTGGGGGAGGACCTCCAGAAACTGGTCGATGGCCCTGTCGCCGATGGCGTGCACCAGACACTGGTGGCCGCTGTCCAGGGCCTCCTGCAGCCGCCGGACCACCCGGTGGGTGGGATGATTCAGGATGCCGCTGGTATCGGGGGCGTCGGCGTAGGGGGCGGAGAGCGCCGCCGTGCGCGGACCCAGCGCCCCGTCCAGGAAGAGCTTGAAGCCGCCCCAGGTCAGCATATCGCCGTCGAAACAGTGCTTCCGGTCGCTGTCCGGCAACGCTTCGTCGAACATACGCACCCGCAGCGGAAGCTCGCCGCGGTCCCGCAGCGCGCAGAGGGCGCGGTAGTCCTCGCCGAGGCCGTAGGAGGCGGCGCTGCAGCCGTGGATGGCGGTCACCCCCAGGGCGGCGAAGTCCCGGCAGGCCTCCTGCAGGAGGTGTTCCATCTCCTGCGGTGTGGTGATCTCCCGCTCCATGGTCTCCACCAGCGGGGCCGCCTCGTCCTCGTTGAAGATCCCCTCGGGGTTGGGCGCCATGGCACCGCCGCAGCGGCCGAGGGCATTGGTGTCGGCCACATGGACGTGGCCGCAGGTCCGCAGGAGATGGATGGGATTGGGAAGCTCCAGCGAATCCAGATCGCCCCGGGTGGGGCACTCCGGTTGGTGCCAGGCGCTCTCGTTGAAACCGGTGCCGAAGATCCACTCGTCGGGGGAGAGCCCCGAGGCGTGGACGGCGATGGCGTGGAGCAGCGCCTCCCTGGAGGGTGCTTTGGAGAGGTCCAGGGAGCGCTTCTGCCTGGCGTAGGTGGTGAGGTGGGCGTGGGTGTCGCAGAGTCCGGGGACCACCGTCTGGCCGTGCAGGGGGATCACCCGTTCGTTTTCCTTCGGCGTCAGTCCTTCGCCGATCTCCGTGATCGACGCCCCGGCGATCCGGATGGAGGGGGTTCCGGAGAGGAGATGCTCTCCGTTCCAGACCCGCCCGCCGGTGATGAGTAGTTCCGTCATAGGATCACTCCCTTCCGGTGACAACCGACAGCACTGGGGCTGCGGGGCGCACCGGGCACTATTGTACCTGCTTTCGCAATCCGGGATATCCCCTGCCGACAGCCGACGCCGCAGTGAGTTGAAGGCACAGGGGCCCTCGCCTATAATGCCTGCATAACCGGGATGCAGGGAGGGAGCGATATGGAGGGGCTTGCCGGATTGTTCGACAGTGACATCTTTATCATGAGTCTGGCTGTTGCGGCCGGACTTCTGTTTGGCAACATCAAGATCAAGGGGATCGGGCTCGGTACATCGGGAACACTGTTCGCCGGACTGGTGCTGGGGCTCCTCGGCTACTCTGTTTCATACACGTTTTTTACGTGGAATCTTGTCATATTCGTGGTTGCCGTGGGGCTGCTGGCCTCTGAGGAGATTGTGACGGTGGTCCGGCAGTACGGGATACGCTTTATTGTCCTGGGCATTGTGGTGACCGCTGTCGGGGCTGTGACCGCCTTTGCGCTCGGCCATTGCCCGCTGCTTGCCGGCCGGATGGATCCCATGCTGGTGGCGGGGGCCTACACCGGGGCGCTCACCAGTTCACCCGGCCTGGGTGCTGCGCTGGAGCTCACCGGCGTCAACCCCCTTGTCACCATCGGTTACACCATCGCCTATCCCTTCGGTGTGGTTGCGGTGGTGCTCTTCGTGCAGCTGGCCCCTGCGCTGTTCCGTATCGATCTGCAGCGGGAGAAGGCCGCACTCCGGCGGACCTTCGGCGCCGACCAAGGGGGCGGGAAACGGGAGTCCGTACCCTTTGCCCTGCTCTCCTTTGTGGTCTGTATTGTCTGTGGCGTGGCCTTCGGGAAGCTTTCTGTGGAGCTGCCGGGGCTGGGGAAGCTCTCGCTGGGGACGACCGGCGGAGCGTTGATCGTGGCGCTTGCCTTCGGAGCCCTCGGTCGGCTTGGCCCATTGCCCATGCGGATGGAGGCCCGTACACTTTCGGCCTTCCGCTCCCTCTCTCTGGCCTATTTCCTGGCGGTGGTGGGGCTCATGGCCGGGCCGAAGGTCCTGGAGGCGCTCAGCGAAAACGGTCTGACCATCATGCTGATCGGCCTTGTCACAGCCGTGGTCGCCGAACTGGCGGGGTTTGTGGTGGGGCGGTATCTCTTCAAGATCAACTGGGTCTTGCTGGCCGGGGCGATCTGCGGCGCCATGACCAGCACACCGGGGCTCGGCGCCGCCATCGACGCCACAGGCGGCGAGGAATGCGGCGCCGGATACGGCGCAACCTATCCGGTGGCCATTGTCTGTATGGTGACCTTCACCAAGCTGCTGGCCTTCTAATGGCGGCAGCGGCACCGTCTCTGTGTCTTCCTTTGCGGAGAGCGCCCTCTATCTGTCCCGGGGTGGAACCGCAGCCGCGGCAGGCTGGACAGGCACAGAGTCCCCGGATTTTCATTGCAGGATATACTGCACACCAAAGGCGGTAACGCTTTGCTTCTTGACGTTCTGCCTGTGCACCAACTAGTATGGAGCCTGCGTCGTTGTCCTGAAGGACGGCGCTCTTGGGGGTGGCGGGATGCACCGATTCCACAGCAGCAAGCACCTCATCGCCGTTGTTGTCCTGCTCTTTGTCGGCTTTGCCGTCACCAGTATCGTCAGCTACGGTATGGCGCTCCACACCCTCCGTAAGGAGATCATCGAGCAGGAGCTTCCGCTCACCACCGACAATATCTATTCGGAGATCCATACCTATCTGTTGCGCACCGTCTATATCTCTTCCACCATGGCCCACGACACCTTCCTCCGCGACTGGGTGCTCGCCGGCGAGAAGAACACCGGGAAGATCGTCAGGTATCTGCGGGAGATCAAGGAGCAGCACGATACGGTCACCAGCTTCTTTATCTCCGACATCACCCGCACCTACTACCAGGCCGAAGGGGTGCTCAAAACGGTGCGGCCCGACTCCTGGCGGGACGAGTGGTTCTACAGGCTCAAGGCAGCCCATGAGCCCTACGAGGTCAATGTGGACTACGACATGGCCAATGAAGATGCCCTGACCATCTTCATCAACCACAAGGTGAAGGACTACGACGGGGACTTTATCGGCGCTGCGGGTGTGGGGCTTGCCGTAGGGCGCCTCCGAGAACTCATCGACAGCTACGAGGAGCGCTTCGGACGGCGGATCTACTGCGCGGATTCAGAGGGCAACCTGACCATCCACGGCGATTCCATCCGGACCCGCAGCGATACCTTTCTCGGCCATCCCGGTCTCGACGGCAGGGCGAGGGACGTGCTCTCCCGATCCGCCGGCGGCGAACGGCAGTCGATCACCTTTACCTACAACCGCGACGGCGAGGTGATGCACCTTGAAGGACGTTACCTCCCGGAGTTCCAGTGGTTTCTCTTTGTCGAACAGAACGAGGCCAAGGCGGCGCGGCAGATCCGGCGGGCCCTGCTGCTCAATATCGTGATCGGCGTGCTGATCTCGCTGGTGGTGACGCTGCTGATCTTTGTGGTGATCGCTTCCTACGAGCGCCATCTGGTCCACGCCGCAACCGTAGATCCGTTAACGGGGGTCAACAACCGCTATGCTTTCGACCAGAACCTGCGTCGCCTCGGTGGTGTGGACGCCTCCTCTGCCATGTTGCTGGCCGATCTCGACCACTTCAAGTCCGTCAACGATACCTACGGCCATCTGACGGGCGATGCCGTCCTGCAGCACGTGGCCGCGCTGATAGAAGGGCAGATCGGCCCCGGCGACGCCTTCGCCCGCTGGGGCGGCGAGGAGTTCATCATCCTCGCGGGAAACCGGACCGCCGGGGAGGTTCTGGAGTTGGGCGAGCGGATCCGCGGCACCGTGGCGCAGACCCCCTACACCGACGGGGAGAGTACCATCGGGGTTACCGTGAGTATCGGCGCCGCCATGGGAACCGGATCGGACGATGGAGACACGCTGCTGCAGCGCGTGGACGACGCCCTCTACAAGGCAAAGGATAAAGGCCGGAACTGCCTGGCCTTCTCTCGGGAGGAACGATGATGGACCCGCAAGGGGAACCGTCTGGAGAGCGCATGGTCTTCGGGAGCGGTCCCTGCCGGTCGGCGAAGCGGTGTTGTGTGCCAGTGGAATGTCAAAATTCCGGCCCCCGGGATGGGGCGAAGGAGGTTGCACGGTGATCGACAGGATAACGGAGCAGGCTCGGCGGCTGCAGGATCAGGTGGTGGCGTGGCGGCATCGCTTCCATGCCCATCCGGAGCTCTCCTGGGAAGAGGTGGAGACCACCAGAACCATTGCCTCCCTGCTGGAGGAGATGGGCTACGAGGAGATCAGGACCGGCTACGGCGGCGAGACGGGGGTGACCGCCGAGCTGAACGCCGACAAACCGGGGAGACGCATCGCGCTGCGGGCCGATATCGACGCGCTGCCCATCCGGGAGGAGGCGGAGGTGGACTATGCCTCGCAGAACGACGGCGTGATGCACGCCTGCGGCCACGATGCCCACATCGCCATGCTGCTGGGGGCGGCGAAGCTGCTGGCGGCGATGAAAGACGACATCCCCGGCAGGATCCGGCTGATCTTCCAGCCCTCCGAGGAGT
The DNA here is from genome assembly GCA_021736445.1 of Synergistales bacterium. Lineage (NCBI taxonomy): Bacteria > Thermotogati > Synergistota > Synergistia > Synergistales > Synergistales bacterium. Next base: position 16,903 of record JAIPGA010000042.1, read on the forward strand.
ATCCCACCCGGAGCGGCGCCGACCACATGGTCCGGGAGGGTGTGCTGGAGGGGGTGGACGCCATCTTCGGCCTCCACATCTGGTCGCCTGTGGAGAGCGGGCAGCTGGGCTACACCCTGGGCCCCATGATGGCGTCGGCGGATTCCTTCTTTGTGACCATCACGGGGAAGGGCGGCCACGGGGCCATGCCCCATCTCGCCGTGGATCCCACGGTGGCGGCCTGTCAGGCGGTGACCTCGCTGCACACCATCGTGAGCCGGGAGGTCAACCCTTTGAGGGCGGCGGTGGTCTCCACAGGCCAGATTACGGCGGGGAAGGCCTTCAACGTGATCCCCGAGTCGGTCTTCATGAACGGTACGGTGCGGACCTTCGATGCCGAGATCCGGAGCTACCTGCCCAGGCGTATCGAGGAGATCATCGCGAGCACCTGTACGGGACACCGCTGCGAGATGGACTTCCGGTACAACTACGGTCTCCCCAGCACGATCAACGACCCTGGATTCGCCGGGATGGCAAGCGGCGTGGCGGCGGAGATCCTGGGGGAGGGAAACGTGAACGAGATCGACCCCGTCATGGGGGCCGAGGACTTCAGCTTCTATCTCCGCGAGATCCCCGGGGCCTTCTTCTTCCTCGGCACGGGGAATGCCGACAGACAGACCGATGTGCCCCACCACCACCCGAGGTTCAAGGTGGACGACGATGTCCTGTCCGGCGGGGTGGCGCTTCTGGCCGGCGTGGCCTGGAGGTTCCTCTCCGGCGGATAGCCCCGGTACGGGGGGCGGTCTCTGCCGCTCCCCGGCCTGGTCAGTCCCTCTCTCCCAGGCCCCGGCGGAGTTCGGAGAGGAGGAGTTCGTACTGCCGCTCGACCTCCCGGCGGAGCGAGCGGGCGGGCTCCACCGTTCTCCGGCCGGCGGCGGTCTCGATGGTCGAGAGCGTCTGGTAGAGGGCGTCGGCGCCGATGTTGGAGGCGATGCCCCGGGCTGCGTGGGCCCACTGTTCCGCCTCCGGGGCGTTGCCCTGTTCCAGGGCCTTCCGGAGTCCCTCCATCTTCCCGGGAAGCTCCTGCAGCGTGAGCCGTACCACCTCGTCGGCGGCCTCTCGATTGCCGAGCACGCGGTCCAGGAAGGTTTTCTGGTCCCAGGTAGAGGGGGCAGCGGCGGGCGGTTCCGTTGCGTCCCCGCTTTCGGGAAGGCCCTTGGGCCGCTCCCCTGGGAAGCCCGTTCCGGACTGTCCCGACCGCGAGGGCAGCCATTGCCGCAGCGTCTCCGCCACCGCCGCCGGTTCCACAGGCTTGTGGAGGACGTCGTTCATCCCGGCCTGCAGGCATGTCGTGTCCTGGCCGGTATGACCGGACATGGCGATGATCGGCAGCGCGGCGTTGCGTCTGCCCACTCCGGTAGGGAGCGTTCTGATCCGTCTGGTGGCTTCGATGCCGTCCATACCGGGCATGTGGAGGTCCATGAACACCAGGTCGTAGGGGCTGGACTGCAGCTCCTGGAGGACCTCCTTGCCGCTCGCCGCGGCGACGCCGCTCTGTCCCAGGCTTTCCAGGATGTGGAGAAGCACCTTCTGATTGGTGCTGTTGTCCTCCGCCACCAGGATGCGGCCCCGCCGCCCGGCGAGGGCCTCTTCCAGTCTGGTGTCTTCCTCCCGGGGAATGCCCCTGTCCTTTTCCCCGGAGAGCAGCCGGAGGAGGACCTGCTGCAGCTCCCGCTGCCGCACCGGTTTGGTCAGCGATGCGTCGAAGAGCTCCGCCGTGTCGTCCCAGTTGTGCCTGGTGCTTCCCAGCGAAGTGAGCAGAACCATGCCGAGTTTCGCCAGATTCGGGTCGCTCCCGATGGCCAGGGCCAGTTCCCCTTTCTCCATACCCGGCAGCGAGCTGTCGATGAGGGCGAGTCGGTAGGGTTCTCCCGCGTTCAGAGCCCCGGTGAGCTCGTCCAGCGCCTCCACCCCGTTTGCCGCTGTTGTGCTCCGCATGCCCCAGG
>JAIPGA010000043.1 GCA_021736445.1 Synergistales bacterium
GTCGGCGGTGCTGCCGGCGAATCCGGCAAGCACCGAATGCTCCTGCAGGGAGCGGACCTTCCGGGCGCTCGCTTTGATGATCTGGTTTCCCATGGTCACCTGGCCGTCACCGGCCATGGCGACGCCTGTTTCGTTCCGTACGCAGAGTATGGTCGTGCCTGTGAACATTGCTGTCATCCTCCCGAGCGCGGGTGCGCGGACATATAGCTGGCTTTCATCTGGTCTGTGGTGATACGCAGGTAGCGCTGGGTGGTCACCAGGCTCTCGTGCCCCATGAGTTCCTGGAGCACTCGAAGCCCTGCACCGCCTTCCAGCATGTGTGTGGCGTAGGAGTGGCGCAAAACGTGGGGGGAGACGCCGGCGATGCCCGCACGCTTCCCGGCACGCTCCACAATGCGGTGGACCGTCCGGACGGTCAGGCGGGCGTTGCCCCTGGTGCCGGGAAAGAGCGGTCCTCTGCTTCCGGTCTCTCCTTCCCAGGCAAGGAGGGCTTGCCGGGCGTAGCTGCCCACCGGGACCTGGCGCTCCTTCTTCCCCTTGCCGCTGATGCGGATCCACCGTTCGATCAGGTCGACCTCGCCCCAGTCAATCGAAACAAGCTCCGCAACGCGGAGACCGCATCCATAGAGCACCTCAAGAACCGCGCGGTCCCGCAGTGCGTACCTGCCCGCCGAACCCTCTTCGATGAGCCTGGTCACCTCTGCCGGGGCCAGGGCCCTGGGCAACCGCTGGGGCAGACTGGGCGCACGGACGGCGACGGCCACATTCCGCGGCACCTCGCCGCTTTGAACGAGATAGGCCAGCCAGCTTTTGACGGCCGAGAGTTTGCGCGCCACCGTGCTTCTGGCGTAGCCGAAGCCCATCATCTCCCGCAGGAAACGACGAATGTGGCCGGTCTCCACGGCTTCCGGCGCGTCTACCCCCTGGGCAAGCAGAAATTCGGCGAACTGGGCGAGATCCACGGCGTAGTTCAGCACCGTGTGGTCCGACCGGCCGAGGGCGTGTCCCATATAGTCCATGTACCTGTCGAGACAGAGCGAGATCCGTTCTTCCATCGTCGGCTATTGTAGCACTTTTTCCACCAATATGAGAAGATTCTGAAGAAAGGTACGCCGATCCGGCTGTCCGGAATGCCGACAGCGGCGACGGAGCCCTCAGGGGATCTCGCCGAGGGGGGCGCAGCAGGCTCCATCGCCGGCGAGGAAGGCGGCGAGGTGTGCGGCGGCGCGTTCGGCCGTGTACTGACAGCGCTCCCGGCGCTTTCTGATCTTGCGTTCGGGCTTGGGGAAGAGGCCGAGATTGAGGTTCATGGGCTGGAAGTACCGGGTCACCGCCTCCTGCAGATAGGCCAGCAGGGCGCCGATGGCGGTCTCCCGGGGCCAGACGGGAAGCCTGTGTCCTTCGAGAAGACAGTGCATGTGCAGGGCCGCGGCGAGCCCCATGGCGGTGCTCTCGGTGTAGCCTTCCACACCGACCAGCTGCCCCGCCAGGAAGAGCGCTTCGCTTCCCTGGAGACGCAGCCAGGGGTCGAGCACCTGCGGGGCGTTGACGTAGATGTTTCGGTGCATCACGCCGAGTCGCACGAACTCCGCCGATTCCAGGCCGGGGATCATCCGGAAGACCCGGCGCTGTTCGCCCCATTTCAGGTTGGTCTGGAAGCCCACCATGTTGTAGAGCGACCCCTCCAGGTTGTCCTGTCGGAGCTGCACCACGGCGTGGTAGCGCTCTCCCGTATGGGGATCGGGAAGGCCGACGGGCCGCATGGGGCCGAAGGCCAGGGTGTGCTCGCCCCGCTCGGCGAGGATCTCCACGGGCACACAGCCCTCGAAGAAGCGGGCGTCCTGCTCGAAATGATGCCGGGGGCTGCGCTCGGCGGCCACGAGGGCTTTCCAGAAACGGTTGTAGGCGGTTTCGTCCATGGGGCAGTTGATGTAGTCCTCGCCGCGGCCCCAGCGGCCGGCCCGGTAGGCAACGGTCCTGTCGATGCTCTCCTCGGTGACGGTTGGCGAAACGGCGTCGAAAAAGGAGAGAAACCCGCCGACCCGCTCCTGCAGCGCTGCGGCCAGGGGTTCGCCGGTGAGGGGACCGGTGGCGATGATGGCCGGTTCGGAGGGAAGCCGGACACACTCCTCCCGGCGGACCTCCACCAGGGGATGGCCCTCCAGGGCCTCCGTAACGCTGTCGGCGAAGCGTTCCCGGTCCACGGCCAGAGCGCTCCCCGCGGGAACGGCGTGCTCCCGGGCCCTGCGCAGCACCAGACTCCCCAGGCTGCGCAGCTCCTCTTTGAGAATGCCCGCCGGACTGCCGGTGTTGTCGGCGCCCAGGGAGTTGCTGCAGACCAGCTCGGCCAGCCTGTCGCCGGTATGGGCCGGGGTCATCCGACGGGGACGCATCTCGTAGAGCCGCACCTGGTGGCCGCGGACGGCCAGCTGCCAGGCAGCCTCGGCGCCGGCCAGACCACCGCCGACCACGGCAACGCAGGGACCGCTCATTCGTCGGATCCGCCTTCCGATGTCTTCCGGGAAGCGGAGCCTGTGGTTGCCTTGCTGCCCTTCGCTGCAGCGGCGCTCTTCCGCTTTTTCCCGCCGCCCGATTTGGCGGCGGTCTCCCTGGCCTTGGTCCCTTTGCTTCCGGCGCTCTTGGTGGTGCCTTTCTTCCTGGAGGTGCTCTTTTTGGCCGTACTCTTCCCGCCGCCTTTGGTCTGCTGCTTCTCCGTCCCGCCGGACTCGTCGTCCGCCCCGCTGTCGGTCTTGCGGGGCGCCTCGAAGGGGAGACAGACGGGCCCTTCACTCTTCTTGCGGATGGCCATGTAGCCGCCCTCGCAGCGCTCGCCGGTGGGCTGAGCCCAGGAGATGAAGTCGCAGTCGGGATAGCGGGAGCAGCCGTAGAAGGTCCGTTTGCTCTTCCGGCTCCTGCGTTTGACCACGTCGCCTTCGCCGCATTTGGGACAGGTGACGCCGATGGTCTTGAGGATCGGCCGCGAGTAGGTGCAGTCCGGATAGGCGGAACAGGCGATGAACTCGCCGTAGCGGCCGTGCTTGATCACCAGCGGTGCACCGCACTCGGGACAGTCCTCGCCGATCTCCCGCACGGGCAGCTTGACCCGCTCCGCCTTCTCCTCGGCTTCCTTGAGTGTAGAGGAAAAGGGGTTCCAGAAATCGCCCACCACGGCGCGCCACTGCCGTTCGCCGGCTTCCACATCATCGAGTTCGTTCTCCATGGCTGCGGTGAAATCTACGTTGATGACCCCATCGAAATACTGGACCACAAAGTCGTTGACGATGGTCCCCAGTTCGGTGGGCGCCATGCGCCGATCCTCGTCGGCCTGGACGTAGGTGCGGTCGTAGAGGGTCTGGATGATACTGGCGTAGGTGGAAGGACGGCCGACCCCCTTTTCCTCCAGGACCTTGACCAGTCCGGATTCGGTATACCGTGCCGGCGGCTTGGTGAAGCGCTGCTCCTGTTTCACCTCGTCCACGGCGAGCTCCTCCCCTTCGTGGGCCTCGGGGATCTCGCCCTCTTTGAGCTCCAGGGGCCAGACCTTGCCCCAACCGTCGAAGAGGAGGTTGGCGCCCTGCTGTTTCAGTGTGTAGGGCCCGGACGCAGCCTCCACGGTATGCCGGGAGATGCGGGCCGAGGCCATCTGGCAGGCGACGAAGCGCCGCCAGATCAGGTCGTAGAGACGGTACTGGTCGTTGGTCAGGCTCTCCCTGATGGCTGAGGGCTCCAGCGACACGTTGGTGGGGCGCACCGCCTCGTGGGCGTCCTGGGCTCCCTTGCCGGAGGCGTAGACCCGTGTTTTGGAGGGAAGGTAGTCCTTCCCGAAGCTGTTGCTGATGTGGGCCCTCGCGGCCTTCAGCGCCTGGGGGCTGAGCCGCAGGCTGTCGGTCCGCATGTAGGTGATGAGCCCCTGCTGGCCCCGTCCGGCGATCTCCAGACCCTCATAGAGCTGCTGGGCGATACGCATGGTCTTGCGGGGCGCAAAGCGAAGCCGCCTGGAGGCCTCCTGCTGGAGGGTACTGGTCTTGAAGGGCGGCATGGGGGTGCGTGTGGTCTCCTTCTTCTCCGAGGAGACCACCACCAGCGGCCCTTTCCGGACGATGTCCGCGATCTCGGCGGCCATCCCGGCGTTGGTGATCTTGACATTCCTGCCGTTCTTCTTGGCGACCCGGAGGGTGAAGCGTCGGCCATCCCCGGCATGCGCCAGCGCATCGAGCAGCCAGTACTCCTCGGGGACGAAGCTGTTGATCTCCTTTTCCCGTTCCACGATCAGGCGAAGCCCCACGGACTGCACCCTGCCCGCCGAGAGACCGGGTTTGATCTTCTTCCACAGCAGCGGGCTGAGGGAGTAGCCCATGACTCGGTCCAGGACCCGCCGGGCCTGCTGGGCGTCGATCTTCCGTCCGTCCAGGGTGGTGGGTTCCTTGACGGCCTCGCGGGCCGCCTCTTTGGTGATCTCGTACATCCGGATCCGCAGCGCCTGTTCCGTGTCGAGCTCCAGCAGCTGGGCGAGGTGCCAGGCGATGGCCTCCCCCTCACGGTCCGGGTCGGAGGCCAGCAGCACGCGGTCGCTCTTTTTCACCTGTTTCCGGAGAGCGTTCACCACCTTGCCTTTGCCGCGGACCATGATGTACTCGGGTTCGAAGTTGCTGTCGATGTCCACACCCAGGCGGCTCTTGGGCAGGTCGCGGATGTGTCCCACGCTCGCTTCTATCTCATACCCCGCACCGAGATGCTTTTTCAGTGTCCGCGCCTTGGCGGGGGATTCTACAATGACAAGTGTCTTTTCGGCCATATAATCACCCTAGCAAAGATGTCGTTGCGGTACGATTCGATCCGGTGCATCGCCTGTCTGTTCGATGGGATCCCAGTCGGGCCAGGCGCAGGCCGCCCAGAAGAGCTCCCGGAAGCGCTCCTCGCCGACTGCCCGCCCTTCGGCGGCTGCGAGGCCCAGCGCCGTCTGCAGCGCACGTTCCACGCAGCGTTCGTACCCCTGCCCTTCGGCGAGGATACTGTGGGCCATTGTCCGTGCTTCCACCGTGAGAGAACGGAGCTCAATGGCGTGAAAGGTTCGAATGGGCACTGCTCCACCTCCGCTTTATGACGAAAAAAACCTGGCCCGCCACCGGCCGGGGCCGGACCGATAGACCAGTCCTTTTCCTTCAAGGATCGTGACGAGACGCGTCACCTCAGCGGCGCTCATTCTACTGACTGCGGCGATGGTGTCAACAGTCTGATCGCCCCGCTCCCGGACAAACCCGAGCACCGCATGCTCTTCTTCCGAGGCGGTGCCGTCGGTGTAGGTGTCCCCCGGGGGCTCGTCGGGGGGGAAGAGGTGTCTCTGCCTGGGAGCGTAGAGGTCGGCAAAGGCGGCGATATCCGTCAGGGGGAGGGCTCCGTCGCCGATGAGCCTGTTGCTGCCCCGGCAGACCTCCTCGTCGATCCTGCCCGGCACGGCCCAGATCTCCCGCCCTATGTCGGCGCCGAGCCGGGCGGTGATCATGGCGCCGCTCTTCCGCGGCGCTTCGACGATCACGACCCGTCCGGCGAGGGCGGCGATCAGCCGGTTTCGTTTGGGGAACATCCAGCCCTGTCCGGACATCCCCAAAGGATACTCGCTGACCAGCCCTCCTCCCACCTCGAGGATCCGTGCAAAGAGTTCCTCGTGCCGGCTGGGGAAAACCCGGTCGACCCCGTTGCCGAAGACGGCCACGGTCCGGCCGCCCTGGTTCACGGTGCCGCCGTGGGCCGCTCCATCCACACCGGCGGCCCCGCCGCTGACCACCGCACAGCCCCGTCGGGCGAGGGCCTGCCCGATTTCCCGCGCCACATGCCGCCCGTAGGCGGTGGTCCTGCGGGTGCCCACCACAGCAGCGGCTCCGGCGCCCGAGGCAAGCGTGCCGCGGAGGTAGAGCAGAAGCGGCGGGTCGGGGAGGTCCCACAGGGAGTCCGGGTAGGTGGGGGACTCCACGTGGACAAGCTCCACATCGCTGCGGCAGCAGGCGGCGTACTCCTCCTCCGCCCATCCGGACTGCAGCAGCCTGGTGAGCCTGGCCGCTGCCGTCTCGCTGCACCCAAGCTCCCTGACCCCCTGCTCGGCGCCCTCGGTGACGATCTCCTCCACCGGCGTCCCGGCGATTCTCCACTCCCGCCAGTGCCGGGCGTTCGCCGAACGGAGGCAATTCAGCAGAAGCAGTGTCTTTACTGTGGTGTCCATGCGCTCACCCCACAACGGTAGGAGACGGCCTCGGCGAGATGGGTGGCGGTGAGGCCGTCCTCACACTGAAGATCGGCTATGGTGCGCGAGAGACGCAGGATTCGGCTGAGGCCGCGTCCCGTGAGATGAAACTGTCTGGCCAGATCGCCGAGAAAGTCCTGCTCTCCATCACCGAGGGCAATCCGTTTCCGGAGCAGTTTCTCGGGGATCTCGGCATTGCAGCTGTATCCGTCGTCCTTCCAGCGGCGGCGCTGCCGCTCCCGGGCCGCTTCGACACGCTCCCGCACCACGGCGCTGGATTCGCCGGAGGGCTCCATGGAGACCAGCTCCTCCGGGGTCAGCCGGGGGATGGTGACCTGCAGGTCGATACGATCCAGCATGGGCCCGGAGAGCCGCTTGCCGTACCGGTCGAGCTCGGCGGGCGAACAGCGGCAGGGCTGGACCGGGTCGCCGAGGTAGCCGCAGGGACAGGGGTTGGCCGCCGCCACCAGCAGCACCCGGCAGGGATAGGTGACGCTGCCTGTGGCCCGGCTGATGGAGATGATGCCGTCCTCCAGGGGCTGCCGGAGCGCTTCCAGCAGATCGCGCCGGAACTCCGGGAACTCGTCGAGGAAGAGCACGCCCCGATGGGCAAGGCTCAGTTCGCCGGGGCGCAGCGAGGCGCCGCCGCCGCAGAGGGCCACGGTGCTGGAGGTGTGGTGGACCACCCGAAAGGGAGGACTGACATCCCGGGGAAGCGACATGCCCAGGGTGCTCCGCACCAGCAGGGTATCCAGATACTCCTGCCGGTCCAGCGGCGGGAGGATGCCCTTGAGGGCCCTGGCGAGCATGGTCTTGCCCGAACCCGGCGCGCCCACCATAAAGATGTTGTGGTGACCGGCTGCGGCGATCTCCACCGCCCGCTTGGCGCCGTCCTGCCCTTTGATATCGCTGAAATCGGGGTCAACGGCCTGCCCCCTGGTGTCCTGCAGGGGCGTGGTGGCGAGGGGTTCCCTGGGAGGGTGATCGTCGGGGTACAGCAGCTCGCCGAGATGACCGACAGAGTAGGCGGTCACGCCGGGGACGAGGGCGACCTCCCGGGCGTTCTCCTCGGGCACGTAGAGCGGCATATCGAGGTGTTTGGCAAGAAGCGCCGCCGGTACGGCGCCGCGGACGTAGCGCAGCCTTCCGTCCAGAGCCAGCTCGCCCATATAGAGCGCCGATGCCACGGAGGAACATGTCCCCTCCTTCAGGGCCATGCCCAGAGCCATGGGCAGATCGAGCAAGGCCCCTTCCTTGGGAAGGTCCGCCGGGGCGAGGTTCACCGCCACGCGGCCCCGGAGCATCACCCCCACCGAACGGAGCGCCGCCCGGACACGCTCCCGGGCCTCCCGGACCGCCGGGTCGGGCAGCCCCACCACGGAGATGGTGAAGAGCCCTCCGGTGATCTCCGTCTCCACCTCCACCTGCACGGCCTCGATGCCTTTGAGTGTCACGCCGAAGATCGCCGTCACGGCCCCGCCTCCCCTGTGATGTCCCGGATGTGCCGCAGTGTGCAGCGGTGCTCTTCCTTCACGGTCAGGGCCAGGAGATCGATCCGCCAGTTGCCGCGCCACCGGAGGCGTTCCACATAGGCCCCCGCGGCGGTGCAAAGCCTCCGGAGCTTCCGCGGACCCACCGTGGTCGCGGCCGGCTGCATCCAGCCCGCCTTGCGGGTCCGTACCTCCACAAAGACCAGCTCGTCACCGTCGGTACAGACCAGATCGATCTCCTTCCCCGCAATCCTCAGATTCCGTTCCGTTACCTGCCACCCCAGGGTCTCCTCAAGGTAGCGGGCGGCGGCCTCCTCGCCCCGCCGCCCCATCTCGGCCCGTTGCATGTCAGGGGCGGTACTCCCTGTCTACGTTGTAGATAAAGGCCAGGATGCGGGCCACCGTCTCGTAGAGCTCCTCGGGGATCTCCTCGCCCAGCTCGAGCACCAGGAGCGCACTGACCAGCGCCGCATCCTCAACGATGGGGACCTCGGCATCCCTGGCGATCTCCACGATCCGCTCGGCGACACGCCCCTTGCCGGAGGCCAGTACCCGGGGCGCCTCGTCCTCCCGCTGGTTGTAGCCGAGGGCGGCCGCCTTGTTCTGCTCTCTCCTGTCCGTCACGGTCAGATCTCCATGTCGATGTGAGGGTACCGGGAGAGCTGTCCCCGCTTCCCCGATCCGCCTGTTTCCCCCACACCGAGGCTGGACACGGGGAGCCCCAGCTCCCGCAGCTCGCTGTCCAGCTCGGACAGGCGGGACCGGAGAACCGAAGCGGCCCAGGCGCCTTCCGTCCTGAGTCCGGCGTTCATCTTCTCGCCGTCTCCCGAGACCTCGCCCTCCACCGTACCGAGGGCGACGCCGTCGATATCAAAGTGGACACGCCAGATCTTCTTTCCTTCATACTCCTCCACGTGGGCGCTGATCTTGGCCAGCTCGGTGAAATCCTCCCGGATGGGCCACCAGGCGGGCGCGAGCAGCGAGGGGTCCACACCCTCCCTGGAGGGGCGGGAGAGCATGCCGTGGGCCTCCAGAAACTCGCCCACCTCGGGGTCCTCGGCGGCCAGCTCTTTGAGGGAGAAGCGTTCCCCTGCGGCAATCCGTTTTCTGATCAGGCTGCGGGCCCGCTTCCAGAGCGACTGGGCCTTCTGCCCGTCGAGCTGGAGATACCAGCCTACCAGCTGGACGTTCCGCTCCGTCAACGGCAGCGAACGGGCCCAGAGCTCCACCAGCGATCCGAGGGTCTGCGGCTGTCCGCCGAGACGGGTCCAGGCCTGCTGGATCTGCTTCATCACGCCCTCCGAGAGCGGTAGCCCCCGGGAGAGCAGGCTGCTCGCCACCTCCCGGGACTGCCCGGTGAACCGGGCGAGCAGCGCCAGGTCCTCGCTGCGCAGTCGCAGCAGCGGCGGTGCGGTGGTGGCGTCCCAGACGGCCTGGAACCGCTGCCCAGCCGCGAGCGGCAGGTTGGCCATGGCCTTGAGGGTGTAGCCGGCCACACGCACCGTGTAGGCGTTGTTCCCCTCTGCGGAGACCACCACGCCCTTGACCAGCGCTCCGTTGGGGATATTGGGCTTCCCCCGGGCTGTCGCACCGGCCTGCTGGGTCTGTCGCCCGGCGATCCCCTGCTGCTGGGTGGGCTGGATCTGTCCGGAGGAGGCTCCGTTAATCCCGTAGGGCATCTCTACTCACCACACGCAAAACTCCGTCTATGGATCGGCGAGAGGCCGATCTCATGCACCAGGACCCGGTGTTCCCGGGTGGGATAGCCCTTGTGGCGGCGGAATCCCCAGTGGGGATAGAGCCGGTCCAGGGCCACCATAGCCCGGTCGCGCAGCACCTTGGCGACCACGGAAGCGGCGGCTACCGGCAGGACCTTCTCGTCGCCGCCGACCACGCCGCGCTGCGGGAAGGGCAATCCCGGAATCGGCGCCCTGCCGTCGACCACCACCAGATCCGGCGCCAGGGGAAGCTGCATGACACTGCGGTACATCGCCCAGAGGGATGCCCTGAGGATGTTCGTCCTGTCGATCCTCACCGCCGACGCGGCCTGGGCCCGCCAGAGGATTCCCCACTCCCGGAAGAGAGCAAAAAACTCCTCCCGTTTCCTGGGGGAGAGCTTCTTGCTGTCCTTCAATCCGGAGGAGGCCAGGCCGCGCAGCTGCTCTCTGGTGGCCATGACGGCGGCGGCCACCACCGGGCCGGCCAGCGGACCGCGTCCCGCCTCGTCCACGCCGACGACAATCATGGTTCCAGCGTCCTCCCCGGGTGTTCCAGGGTACAGCGACCCAGTCGGCCTGCGGCAAAGCGTTCGCAGAGGCTTTTGCCCGCCTGCTCCAGGTCCACCACACCGCCCGGGCGGAGGCAGCCTGTCATGCGGCCGATCTGCTCCAGCTTGTCGCTCCCGTCGTCAACGGGCCGTGGGAATCTCTGGGCTACCCGTTCCCAGAGTCCCCGGGCCTCCAGACAGTCGATCAGGCCTTTGGCGAGGGTTTCGTAGTCGCCCACCACATCGCCCCGGGTGCAGCCGATCCAGACCAGGGCTCTGCTCACCCCGGTGCCGGACTTGGGGTCCAGGATGCCCGGGGAATCCACCAGGAGCAGCCCCTCCTTGCTTTTGTACCAGGAAACCGCCTTGGTCACCCCCGGTACGGCGCCGATGGAGGCCTTGCTCTTCCCGGCCAGAAGATTGAGCAACCGCGATTTGCCCACATTGGGAATCCCCACAACCGCCAGCCGCGGTGCTCTGTGAGAGGGGGCAAGGCTATGGAGCTGCTTTTTCAGTGGATTGATGCCGCCGCTCCGCAGATTCGCCGCCCAGACCATGTCGCCGTCGCTCCGCAGCCGGTCCAGCCACTGACACGTTCCACTCTCCTCGGCCAGATCACGCTTGGAGAGCACTCTCCATACCGGACGCACCCTGGACAGTGCCTCCGTGTCCGGAGAGGCCGTCAGCTGCGGGGCTCTGGCATCGCGCACCTCGATGAAGACATCCACCTTCCCCGCCAGAGCCCGGAGCTCGCGCTTCCCCCTGGCCATATGGCCGGGATACCAAACGGTTCGGCCCGCCATCGCCTAGTCGACCAGACCTATCCTGCTGGGGGGCCAATAGCGGAAGAAGACTGGCCCCTTCATGTCGCTTTTGGGCACGAATTTCTTGAGCCAGAAGCGGGCGTCCTGGGAGTTGGGCCGATTGTCCCCCATCATGAAGTAGTGTTCCTCCGGAACCTTGAGGGGCGGCATGGTGTAGCTGTCCCGAAATTCGACATAGGGTTCGTCCAGGGGCTCCCCGTCGATGTACACCATCCCCTTTTCCATGGAAACGGTCTCGCCGGGCTCTCCAATGATCCGCTTGACGAAGTCCCTGGTGGGATCGTCGGGGAACTTGAACACCACGATGTCACCCCGCTTGGGTTCGGTGAAGGTGTACCAGAACTTGGCGACCAGCACACGGTCCTGCGGTTCGAGGGTGGGCTTCATGGAACCGCTGGGGATCCAGAAGGCCTGTACGACGAAAGTCCGGAGCACCAGGGCCAGAACCAGCGCCCAGAGTATTGTTTCCAGTGTTTCGCGCCACCACGGTTTGACTGCCATTATCATGCCTCCCAGTATTGTGCATTCTTCGACCGGCGTACCGACGTCTTTCGCTTTTCTCCTGTATTCGTTGCTGCATCCCGGGGACGGAAGGGGAAGCATACACCGGTTCCGCGGTGTCTACAATGGAGGGTCCTCCCTCACTGTTATCGACCCGTACGGGGAAACGATCAAATACCAATCGGGAACGACGCAGGGATCCCGGCGGCATCGCATCTTCAGCGTAAAACCAGGCACGAACATCCCATACCGGGGAAGGTAATAGGACCTGTCGCTTCCATGGCCCCGCAACTGAAAGAAACAGGCTCCCCCGGAACTCCACGTTTCCGCGGTTCCGTCCTGCCATATCAGCAAGAGGGTCTCGGAAAGCGAGGCATTGGGGAGATAGAGCCTGAACCAGCGGCCGCTAGCCAGGGATTCCATGCACTTCCTCTGCAGCCACATCCTGCAGTTCTCTCCGGCTTTCCGAACCTCCGCCGGCGTGTTCCCGCCGGCGTTCTCCATCATGAGCCCCACACCGCCGACAAGGGCTGCAACGATCATCGTGACCACAAGACACTCGACAAGCGTGGTGCCCCCGGCACCCCCGCCGGGGGTGAGGATACCCCGGTCACGGTGCCGGGGGTGTGGGCAACACCCCCGGCATGAGCGGGGTCTATTCCGTAAGGCTCTGATACCCCAGCTGAAGAACCTTGAAGTTATCATCGCGGTGCTTGGGCGGGGCCAGGGCCCCTACGGCGCTGTGCATCTCCTCGTAGGAGAAGCCGCCGAGACCGAGTGCCGACATCGCACCGAGGATCAGGACGTTGAGAAAGAGGAAGCGTCCTCCCATGTGCTCCCGCAGCAGATCGTACCCCTGCAGTGTCCGGAGCGCAATCCTCTGCCGGGAACAGTGGTTCTGCAGATTGCCGTTGTCCAGATCGGCGGGCTGGTGGATGTTGAGCACCGCCGTCCCGCCTGGTTTGAGGTAGTCCAGGTTGCGGATCCCTTCACCCTGTTCGAAGGCAAGCAGGATATCGGCCTCTCCTTTCCGCACCAGAGGGCTGCGGTAGGGCCCGATCTTGACGTGACTGACGACGGATCCACCACGCTGGGCCATGCCGTGCACCTCACTGCCCATGACATGTTCGTCCCGCATCCGCGCCACATACCCGATAACCCGGCTGCTGAACAGGATCCCCTGACCACCGAGACCTACAATAACAACCCGCATCTCTACTCAGCCCCCTCTTCCTGTTTCACGATGGCATTCTGAGGACAGGCCGCGATACAGACACCGCACTGCACACAGAAGCGCTCATCGATGTAGGCCTTGTTGTTCTGCTCGTCGAAACGCAGACCAGGGCAGTTGAAGAAATCGATACAATACCGGCAGCCGATGCATTTCTCCGGATCCACCGCAACGGGAATACGCTCCTGCTCGCACCGGAGGAGCATGCAGGGGTGTTTGAAGATCAGCACCGCCGGCTCCCGGTGCTCCCGGGCGTGGTCCCAGGCATCCTTGACGAACTCCTTCGCCGAGGGGACATTGTAGGGGTCCACGGTCTTGACATACTCCACGCCACAGCCGCGACAGACACCCGCGATGTCCACACTCCGGCCCTCGTCGCCCTTGCGCAGTTTGCTGCCCACGGCGGGGTTCGGCTGCCCCCCCGTCATGGCGGTGATGCTGTTGTCGAGGATGGCCAGAACAAAGGAATGTCGGTTGTAGACGGCGTTCACGAGCCCGGGCAACCCCATATGGAAAAAGGTGGAATCCCCGATGGTCGCCACGATGGGACGTTCGTTGCTGTCGACCTTGTGGGCCAGGTAGAACCCCGAAGGCTGGGTGGCGGAGGCGCCCATACAGATCACGGAGTCCACGGTCTTCTGGTTCACCCCCAGGGTATAGCAGCCGATATCGGAGGGGAAGATCCCCTTCGGCAGCGCCTCGCGTATGGCGAGGAAACTGGCCCTGTGGGGGCATCCCGGACACATCATGGGCGGGTTGGGACGAATCCCGAGTTCCTCCACAGCCTTCCCCAGCAAATCGTCTTCCGGCGATTGCGGACTCTCCCCCAGGGCATCCAGGATGATCCCTTCGATGATCTCCGGCAGCAGCTCACCGGCACTGGGGACGGCACCGTTCCAGCGGCCCTTGACAGCCTCCCTGTTGTGGAGCTGGTTCTCGATCACCGGGTAGGTCTCCTCCAGCACCAGCACATTGTCGTGGCGGGAGATGAAGTCCTCCACCTTACCGAGCGGCAACGGCACGGGCGTACCGATCTTGAGCACCGCGATGTCGGTGCGGCCCCAGCTATCGAGGAGATCCTTGACGACAGCGAAGGAGACCCCGCCGGCGATGATGCCCAGCTTGGCCTCGCCTTCCGCGGGAAGCTCGTAGTTGTACTTGTCGTACCGCTGCTCGAATTCCTCCCGGATGGCCCGGTTCTTCTCGTTCAACCGTGGATGGCTGGTGCGGACATTGGCGGGGAGGCAGACCCAGCGCTTGATGTCCTTTTTGAATTGCGCCGGGCGTTCGGTGGCGATCACCTCGCCCAGCTCCACATCCTGTCTGCAGTGATCGACCCTGCCCGTGGGCCTGAGCATGGTCACCAGATGGTGGCGCTCGGAGAGCTCGTAGGCGTCAAAGACCATCTCCTTGGCCTCGGCGGCTGTGGAGGGATCGAAACAGGGGATCTTGGCGAACATGGCGAAGGACCTGCTGTCCTGTCCGGTCTGGGAACTGTGCGGACCGGGGTCGTCGGCGACAACCAGCAGAAAGCCGCCGGCGATGTCGAAGTGCGCCACGCTCATCAATGCGTCGGAGGCGACATTGAGCCCCACCTGTTTCATGACGGCGGCACTGCGTTTCCCGGAGAAGCCGGCCGCCGCGGCCACCTCGAAGGCCACCTTCTCGTTGGTGCACCACTCTACAGCCGTATCTGTTGCCAGCGCATCGGCGAAAGCCGCAACGGCAGGCAGTATCTCCGAGGAAGGGGTGCCGGGGTAGGCTGTAGCCACCTCGCAGCCCGCCTCGACGATTCCGCGCGCGATGGCCTCGTTTCCAAGGAGGATCTGACGTTCGTTCATAGGGGTATCACCTCTCTGGCGTTGTCGCCGTCGTAAGATTTTCCAGCAAGGGCAACCGCTTTTCGGGATGGCGGAGCAGCTTCCCGTGGGCGTCGCAAAAACCGTGCTTCGTCCACCCCTCGGCACAGACCCGGCCGTCCTCGTTTTCCACCACATAGGTGAAGCTGATGCTGTTCCGCCTGACGGTCTCCACAGCTGTAACAAGGGTGACCGTCTCGTCGTAGCGGGCCGGGCGTTTGTACCGACAGCGGGCCTCCACACAGGGGAGGAATACCCCCTGTTTCTCCCATTCGGCATAGGGCACACCCCACTGCCGACACAAATCGGTGCGGCCTATCTCGAACCAGTCGAGGTAGTTCGCGTAGAACACGACGCCCATCTTGTCGGTTTCACCGTAGCGAACGCGGATTGGCGTCCGTACCTCGTTCTGCACTATCCTCCACCTCCGTACCGTTCAGAGGACCCAGGGTCGCCGGATCCTTCACTCGCCACAATATACCTGGTGCACCATCATCATGCATGCGTCCATCACGACGTCGCAGCCTTCCGCTTCGAGCCGCTGCTTCAATGCCTCGTTTTCCGCTCCCGGCTGCATCCACACCACCGGCTTGTACCCGAGTTGCTCCATCTCCTCTACCACAGGCTCCTGCTTGCCGGGCCCCACAAAGAGGGCCACCACATCCACCTGCTCCGGCAGCTCCCCAAGCGACCCAAGACAATGAAGGCCCTGGATCGTCTCGCCGCTGTGGCCGGGATTTACGGGGAAAAGTCGGAATCCCTGACCGGTCAGGTACTCCATCACCTCGTAGACGGGACGCTCCTGCTTGGGCGAGGCACCGACAATCGCTACCGTCGATGGGGTGCACACATAGGCATCGATGATCCCTGCCTGATCCACCGCTGTCACCTCCTTCATTCCAAGGTCTCTCTCCTGCGCTCCCGGTCCCGGCTGAGCACGCTGTCTTCCGGCCTGCCGTCTGGTTCGCACGCCCCGGGGCGGCCCTCGTACAGGGACAGCGGGATCGGGCATCGGCCGGTCCGTTCTGCTTCTGCCGGCATCCTGTCATGCTGCAGCCTTCTGTCTCGGGAATCCTTGCGGCGCAAGGCTTTGCCGAACTCATCCAAAGGTGGTACAATCTCCTGCAGCGGAGGACTGGCCGAGTGGTCAAAGGCGGTTGACTTGAAATCAACTGAGGTGCAAGCCTCCGGGGGTTCGAATCCCTCGTCCTCCGCCAGAATGCTGTTTTCAAACGGCGCCCCTGGGGGGCGCCGTTTCGTTTTTACGGCAACGGCGGCGTGTACCGCACCCGCACGCTCCCCACCAGGTGCATATCGATACGCAGTGCCGCCTCTTCCACCAGTACATCGGAAAAACGCACCTCGTCGATCTCCCCGCTGAGCTGCAGGCCCGGCGCGACAGCAACCTCCCGGAGCGACCTGTCCACCGTTGCCCTGGCCTCTCTGATATCTTCGGAGAGCGGAAAGACGGCACGCTGTTCAAGCTGCCCGGCAATCGGGGCCTTCAGCAACCAGGCGGCCCCCTGCAGGAGGGCATTGGTGGTGTTGGCATGGAACTCCAGGTCTGTGAGGGAGAGCTCCCCGGCTGCACGGTCGAAACGGGGCGTGCCGACCAGATAGAGGGTGCCGTGGGTACCAAAGAGCCGCCAGGGAGCCTCGGCGTGGAACCGCGCCCGGAGGATCAGCTGTCCTCCACTGGGCATACAGCTCAGTTCATCGAGCTTCAGCCTGCCTCCGTTGGGCAGGCTGAAGCCTTGCGGGGGCATCGCTTCCATCAGGTGCCTCTCCAGGGCGCCGTAGCTCACCTGCAGAGGGAGGTGCAGCACCGAGACATCCGCCACATCCCCTCGCTCCTCCATGGGCGGCAGGGGTTCCGGTCTGATATCGGCTGACGGCTTCTCTGTCACGACCTCCAGATAGGTCGCCAGGCGCACCGGCAGAACCACGCGGTCCTGCTCCATCTGCAAGGGCCAGACGGTCAGGGAGCGGGGACGGGCCTGCAGCCAGATATCCGGCGAGGTGCTGAGCGGAATCGGCTCGTAGAGGCGCCTCCACTGTTCGTCTATGGTGTCGTGCAACTGGAGTGTACTGTTGAGCCGCCTGTCTATAGTCGGCAGTATTCTATCGATCTCCCGGTCAAGAAAATGTTCCATCAACCCGGAGACCTGGATCAATGTACCCAGGGCCTTTACGGTAGGCCGTTTCTGCCAGCTGTAGGAGATATCCGGCGAGGTCTGCACCTTCCAGTCCGGGGTGAAGCGGGGACGTGCCCCGATATGCAGCACCATGCTTCCCCTGGTTGTCTCGTGATAGCTGGCGGGGATCCCGAGGATCTTGTCCTTCCAGGCGATCCGCGCCATGAATCGCAGCGGGAGGTTCAGGTGCAGCGCGTCGGACTTGGTGTCCAGCGAAAGCGACCTGTCCCGGCTGACGATGGATGAAATCGAAAAATGGCCGTCATCATCGAGCCCCTGGTCCTTCTGCGAAAACAGGCCAATCGGGATCTGCCGCTCACAGTAGTGTTCCAGTTCCCGGAGAGGCAGCTCCACAGGCAGTGCGAGCATCGAGGATTCCCGTGCGGGAAGGGTGGGCACGGGACGTACTTCCGGGGCGTCAACGACAACCGGTTCGGGGCGGGGCATCAACAGAAAGAATCCCGCCACACCAAGCACCACTGCTCCCGCTATTCCTGCAATCCACTTCCGGCGGCGCTCCATTGGCATCCCCCTCGGCATCGAAAGACTCTGTTGCGTAACAACGTCGTATGTACTGTATCATATTTGGTAGGAGCTGTTTGGCTGGTTCTCCCGGATTTCTACAGAGAAGGCCATCCCCACATCCGGAGATGGCCCGACAAAACCCTATGAATGGAACCTGTCGCTCCGCCTACGGCGGAGCATCCTTTAGCCTCAGGGGCAGGGCGGCTCCGTGGTGGGGGTCGGCGTCGGCGCACTGGTGGGCACCGGTGTGGCTGTCGGTTCCGGCGTGGGTGTCGCTGTCGGCGCGGGTGTCGGCGTGGGCGTGGCGGCCGTCTGGCTGACACCGTATACGGCATACCGGAACTCCAGGACATCCCCGGCGCTGTCCGCATCATAGGCACCGCCTTCGTTCAGCGTGGCCGTCACCCCTGCTTCGATGTCGGCGGTCCCGATCGCATCGCCGCCGGGGCCGCCGTTCCTCCAGCTTCCCCCGGTATCCTCGAAGAGGGCGAAGTACCGGTGTTCGTCCTTTGCATGCTTCACCGGGAAGGTCACCGATACCGCCTCGCCGCTGTCAAGCCCCTCAACGACGAGCTCGCCGTACCCTGCCGCGGAGTTCTCGCTGTATCGCTCGTCCGCCGCCGCGTCGGCCGCCTGCCGTTTGTCTTCCGGCAGATCGGTGCCGGATGCATCCTGGTTGATGCTTCCGGTACCGACACTGATTTCGTCTCCCGCCACAGAGGGGTCATGATCCTCGTCCAGGCCGCCGCAGCCTCCCGCCAGGAACAGCCCGGCGACAAGCAGCATGACCGCCAGTCCTCCGTATCCCTTTGTACGATTCCCCGTTTTCACAAACCACCACCTCCTGAGCATGGAGTGTACCCGGTTCCCCGTCCACTGTCCAGCTTCATTCCGAACGGACGGTATCCCTAGCCACAACAACAGAGAAACGCTATAATAGTATTATAACCGTAGAGATTCATGCTGTGCTCCACTCTCGAAAGGAGGGGTAGGTATGCCCAAGAAGATCCTCGTAGCGATCGATCTCAGCAATATGACCAGAGATCTGGTGATGTACGGCGCCTCCCTTGCGTCACGCCTCGACGTAGAGGTCGATTTCATCCACGTGCTTCCCCATCCAACGCTGTGGCGCGGGTACGAACCGTGGCTCCCTCCGGAACTCGACAGCGAGGTCCACGGCATCGCCAAAAACAAGATCCTCTACTGGCTGGAACAGGCGGAAAAGAGATTGCAGACCGATGTGCAGCACAAGGAGCAGAAGATCATTATTGAGGAAGGGAATCCCCCGGAGCGCATCATCGCCAGGGCCCAGGACGGGGGATACAACCTGATCGTAGTGGGACACAAGGGACACAGCCCCATCGAGCATCTCCTGGTGGGGAGCACGACATCCAGTGTCGCCCGGCACGCCCACTGCAGCGTACTGATCTATCGGCCGGGATTCGACGTGTTTTAAACCGGCATCGGACACGAAACGGCACCGTGGAGACGGATGCGGGTCCGTCTCCACG
>JAIPGA010000044.1 GCA_021736445.1 Synergistales bacterium
CATCGCGTTCCAGGGCCTCGCGGATCGCCTGGAGCCGCTCGGGGGCATCCTCCAGAAAGATCTCGGCGATCTCCCGCACCGCCTCCTCGTCATCCATCATCTGCCGCAGCAGATCCCGGCGGTCCCAGAGGGGCGGGGCCTCCGCTGGGGGGCTGCCGGTGCCCTGGGGCCGAACCTGCTGCCCCTCTGTTCCGTCTTCCGCTGAAGCCGTCTTTCCCTCTGCCGCCACCCCGGCGGGTGCGCCAACACGGCCTGTATCGGTTGGCGGATGCGGTTCACGCACCTCCTGCTGCCGCGCCGCCACAGGGACACCGTCCTCCGGCAGCCACTTGGCCAGCACCGCCGCCACGGCCTGGGTGGAGACAGGCTTCGGAATGTAGTCGTCCATGCCCGCCTGGAGGCAGCGTTCCCGGTCACCCTGCATGGCGTAGGCGGTCATGGCCACAACAGGGATCCCGGCATTGCCGTCCGCCAGGGTGGACACCCGGATCCGCCGGGTGGTCTCCAGTCCGTCCATGTCGGGCATCTGCACATCCATCAAGACGATGTCGTAGGGGATCTGCCGCAGCACATCCACCGCCTCCGTTCCGCTCGATACGGCGTCGGCCGACTGGCCGAGCTTCTCCAGGATGTTCAGGGCCACCTTCTGGTTGGTGCTGTTGTCCTCGGCCACCAGGACGCGACCCTTCCGCCCCCTGAGACGGGCCACGGCGTCTTCCGCATCGTGGCCGGCGGCTTCCCCCTTCGGTCGTGCTTCCACCGCCCCGGTCACCACCTCCACAAGCAGACTCTGCAGCTCCCGGTGGCGGACCGGCTTGGTCAGGAAGGCATCACAACGCTCGGCCACGTGGGAAGGCACCTCTTCGCCGCCTCCCAGAACGGTGGTGAGCACAAGGCCTGTCCCGGAAAGGCGCTCTTCCTCCCAAAGGGCGTCCACCACCTCGGCACCGTCCATGTCGGGCATGTGCCTGTCGAGCACCATCGCCTCAAAGGGATCCCCCGCTCTGTCCGCCTCCGCCAGCAGCTGGAGGGCCTCGGCACCGCTTCGGGCCTCTGCGGTCCGCATTCCCCAGGCCTCGCTCTGCAACCGCAGTGCGCTGCGGTTGGCATCACTGCCGTCGGCAATGAGCAGACGCACCCCCTGGAGCGCTCTCGGCGGGGCCTTCCCTTCCACGCCGGTCTGCCTGGCCAGGCACAGGGTGAACCAGAACTCCGATCCCACGCCGGGGGTGCTCTCCACACCGATCTCGCCGCCCATCATCTCCACCAGTCGTTTGGAGATGGAAAGCCCCAGGCCGGTTCCTTCGCTCTTGCGGGTCGTCGAGGCATCCCCCTGGGTGAACTCCTCGAAGAGGGTACCGCGTTTCTCCGGGGGAAGGCCGATGCCCGTATCGCGTACCGAGAAGGAGAGGCAGGCCTCCTCTTCGCTCTGCTCCACCAGCGAACCCCGCACAACCACCTCGCCCTCTTCGGTGAACTTCACGGCATTGCTCACCAGATTGGCGAGGACCTGACGCAGCCGCCCGGGGTCGCCCCGGAGCGCGGCGGGGACCCCCGGGTCAAGCGTACAGACCAGCTCAAGCCCCTTCCTGTGGGCGCTCAGCGCCATGGCCGCAGCGCAGTCCTCAACGAGTTTCCCCAGGTCGAAATCCAGCTCCTCCAGGGTCAGTTTCCCCGCCTCGATCTTGGAGTAGTCCAGGATGTCATTGATGAGATGCAGCAGCGACTCGCCGCTCGCCCGGACAATCTCCGCATAGCGCCGCTGTTCCGCCGTCAACCGGGTGTCCTGCAGCAGGCCGGTCATCCCGATGACCCCGTTGAGGGGGGTGCGGATCTCGTGGCTCATGGTGGCCAGAAACTCGCTTTTCGCCCTGCTGGCCGCCAGAGCGGCCTCCTCGCCGGCCCTCAGCTGCTCCTCCGTCTCGATCCGCTGGGTGATGTCCCGCAGGATCCCGATGACCCCCTTGACCCGACCCTCTTCGTCGTAGCGGGCGTTGGCGGTCATCTCAACGGGGAAACGCCTGCCGTCGGAGGTGATCCGCTCCGTCTCGTAGGCAACGATGGAGCCTGCCCGCATGGTCCGTTCCATCATCCGGCGCTGCTCCTCCGTCAGGTCCTCCGGACAGAAGCGGGAGAGATGGGTCCCCAGCGCCTCGCCGGGGGAGACATTGAAAAGACGCTCCGCCGCCGGATTGAGCAGGGTGATGGTGCCCTGCTCGTCGGTCACGAAGATGGGATCACTGGTGGTGGACAGCACCTCCCGGTATTCCCGGGCGATGGCCTCGCGTTCCGCCTGTACCTCCAGGGAATGGAGGGCATAGGCGAGGTCGTCGGCCACCTCCAGCAGAAGTCGGTGCTCCTCGCTGTCGCGGGCGAAGGCCCTGGGCAGGGCCACATTCAGCCAGCCGTACACCCTGGATTCGCGGGCCAGCCGCACCGTCAGGCCGGCACTCCCCTCGTAGGCCTCCGCCAGCGGGCAATCGGCACAGGTCTCGGCCGGATCGTCCACCACAAAGGCACCCCCGGCGGCAAGCGCCTCCCGGGCACGGGAAGGGATCTCGCCGGCGCGGAGGCGCTCGGCCATGGGGGCGAAGCCTCCCTGGAACCCGGCGTGGAAGAAGGGCTCCACCGGCCTCCCGCCCTCCACCAGAACGATCCAGGCGTGGTTGTATCCCCGGGAGGCCACCAGGACGACACAGGCTTCGTCAAGGAGGCGATCCCGGTCTTTCTCGTGGGTGATGAGCTGGTTGACCCCACGGATAGCGCGCAGCACCTGATTCAGGTGCTGGATGCGCTCTTCACGCTGCTTCTTTTCGGTGATATCCTGCACCACACCGACGGTGCGCACGGGATTGCCCCGGCGGTCACATTCCGTGGTGCACTGTTCGGTCAGCCACCGGAACCCTCCATCCTCCGTCTGGAGCCGATATTCCGTTCCGGAGACCGACGTGCCCTCCATACAGCCCTTCCACATCGAGGCCACCTGCCGTCTGTCCTCGGGATGCACGCGTTCCAGAAAGGACCGGTGCGTGGGTTCGGCATGTTCCCGGTCGAGACTGAAGAGATCGACGAGCTCCTCGCTCCACTCCGGGCGTCCCGCCGCGTGCCGGAACTCCCAGTGTCCCATGCCGGCCATCCTGTGGGCCTGCCGGAGCTGGCCGTATTTTCTCTTCAGCGTATCGATCTGCACACAGACGCCGGTGGCGCGGCGGGATCGCCCGGGGCCATCGCGCTTGGAACTCTTGCCGCGCCAGGAGACCCACCGCCACCCGCCGTCGCCGCACCGCATCCGGAAAGCGACGGAAAAGCCCATCGCCAGGCGCACGTAGCGTTCCATCTGCGACAGCACGGTATCACGGTCATCGGGGTGGAGCATATCGGCAAGCTCGTCCCGGGAAAGGGAGGCTTCCTCCGCTGGGTAGCCAAGCATGGCAAAGGTGGATGAGCTGAGATAGATCTCTCCGGACTCGAGACTCCAGTCCCAGAACCCGTGCTCCACGGCGTCCATGGCCAGAGAGAGCCGCTCCTTGGTGCGCTTCAGCTCCTCTCTTTCGGTGCAATCCATAAACAGCGCGACACAGTGATTCTCCCGGGGTGAAAAGAGACTGACCTGAAAAGTGCGTCCCAGCAGCCTGGAGAAGGCTTCGAATTCCCGTTCGCCGGCACCGGCGGCCACCTCCCCGAAGACGGACAGCCAGTCGAAACTGTCCTCCTCTATGCCCGGAAACACCTCGGTGGCTCTTCTTCCCACCACATCGGCGGCGCACAGGCCCGTACAGCGCTCGAAGGCGTGGTTGACCTCGAGAAAGAGCGCATCCACAGGTGTGCCGCTCCCGTCATTCACGATGCGGTGGTAGGCGTAGCCGAAAGGGGCGGACT
The DNA here is from genome assembly GCA_021736445.1 of Synergistales bacterium. Taxonomy (NCBI): domain Bacteria; kingdom Thermotogati; phylum Synergistota; class Synergistia; order Synergistales; species Synergistales bacterium. The sequence goes on from JAIPGA010000044.1 coordinate 3,880, forward strand.
GGACAATCTGTTCGTAGAACTGCTTTTCCATGGGATGACCCCCTCGGGTATAAGCGAGCTGGTCCAATGGTACAGGAAAAGGCGGCGGGAACCAACGAGCGGAAGGCGGGAAAGACAGCTGACTACAGCCGGGCGAAGGGCAGATGCCCCTGTCGCCCGGCTTCACATCAGCCTGCTGCCCTGCGGGACGGCTCTGTCGGGAACACAGAGAACGATCCGTCCCTCCTCATCGGGGAAGCCTGTCACCAGGCACTCCGACCGTACCGGGCCGATCTGCTTGGGCGGGAAGTTCACCACCGCCACCACCCGGCGCCCGACAAGCTCCCCGGGGCTATAGAGATCGGTGATCCGGGCGCTGGATCGCCTGACACCGATCTCGCCGCCGAAGTCCACCCGGAGCCTGTAGGCCGGTTTCCGGGCCTCCGGGAAGGCTTCGGCGGCGACGATGATCCCTACCCGCAGCTCCACCTTTTCGAAATCCTCCCAGGAAATGGTTTCCATGGCCGTCATCCTTTCTGCACCGGCTCCACAACAAAACAACGCCATTCTACCAGCTGCAGAGAAAAGGAGTGGGGATACTCTTATCCACTACCGCGGGAAGGTCACCGTGCAGAGGGTGCCGTCCTCCCCGCCGGATTCGATGGCAAGACGCCCTTCAAGCTGCTCGGCCAGAGCCGTCACGAGCTGCAGTCCAAAGCCGCCGTCGGCCGACTCCGGGTCGAACCCTCTGCCGTTGTCGGCCACGGAGAGCGTCACCTCGCCCCCTTGCTCGGTGACGGTCACCGTCAATGCGGCCTCTTGCGAAGCCTGGAAGGCATACTTCATGGCGTTGGTGATCAGCTCGTTGACGATCAACCCGAGGCTGGAGACCACCCGCACCGGCACGATGATCTCCTCCGCCTCGGTGTGGACAGCGACCTCCCGAGGGAAGCTGTCGACGATCTCCGCCACCAGGGAGGGGATATAGTCGCCGAGGGACACCCGGTCACTCAGATGGTCGCTCCGGTAGAGCTTTTCGTAGAGGAGCATCATGGTGCCCACCCGGTTCCGGGCCGTCGCGAGGGCCTCCCGGGCCGTCGGGTCCCCCACATTCGCCGCCTGGATCTCCAGCAGGCTCATGATGGTGGTCATGTTGTTCTTGACGCGGTGGTGCACCTCGCGGAGGAGGAGCTCCTTCTCCTCCAGCAGGCCCCGGATCTGCCGTTCGTCATCCTTGAGTTGCGTGATGTCCTCCTCGATACAGGCCAGACCGATCACCTCGCCGTGGTCCCCCCAGAGGGGGATCTTGCTGCTGCGGACGGTCTGGGGGCCCTCTTCGGTCTCGTAGGTCTCCTCGACCTCCAGAACAGGCTCGCCGGTGCTCAGCACATCACGGTCGTGTCGCTCCATCCCCTGGGCCTCTTGTCTGGGGAAGTGGTCCCGCGGCAGGGTGCCGAGGATCTCCCCTCTGGGTTTTCCCACCGTACGGGCCCAGGAGGCGTTGACCAGCTGATAGCGACCCTCGCGATCCTTGTAGACGATGTGGTTGGGGAGGGCGTCGAAGAGCCGCTGCATCTCCCGTTGTTTGGCATCCAGGGCTTCACGGGCCTTCCGGTATTCCGTGGTGTCGTTCACGAAAAGCAGCGCCGTCTCCGGCGAGATCCGAACAGCCCGTATGTTCCAGTAGCGTCGCTCACCTTTTTTGGTGATGTAGGGCAGCTCGGCCTCCGCATAGCCTTCATCAAAGACGGCCCGGAACTGCTCCTCCGCCTGCGTACGGGCTTCGGGGGCGGTGATCAGGCCGATCTGCTTGTTGAGAATCTCCTGATACCCATAACCGGTGAGCTCGCAGTATCCTCTGTTCACCTCGATGTACCGGCCGTTCCGCGCGGCAACCAGGACACCGTAGGGCGCGTGCTCCACATAGCTCCGGAAGCGGGCCTCGCTCTCCCGCAAGGACTGAAACATCTGCATACGGTCCCTGGCATCCCGGATCACCCCGACTACCATCTGTTCGTCTCCGGCGTCGACAACGGCGGTGGTGATCTCGCCCGGGAAGGTCTCCCCCGTCTTGGTGACGAATTCCGTTTCAAAGCGCGACCGACCGTCGTGTTTGAGCTCCTCGGCGATGCCGAAAACCATCTCGTCGGTAGCCTGACCAGAGGGATGGGTATCCAGAACGCTGAGGCCCCGGAACTCCTCCGGCGTATAGCCGAAGAGCTCGCAGAGACGTTGGTTGACATCCAGGATGGTTCCCTGCATGTCGTGGATGAGCACCCCGTCGCCGGCCTGTTCGAAGAGTCCGTGGAAACGGGCCTCGCTCGCCTCGAGTCGGCTGCGCTCCGCTTCGGTCTCCTTTTTGGATGCGTAGAGCCTGAAGGCCATCTTGATGGAGGCATCCAGCACGGTGATGCCGGAGTTTTTCACCACATACCCGTAGGAGGTGACGCGTTCGGTGCGTTCCACAATCTCCGGGTCGGTGTGGGCGGAGAGAAAGACCACGGGGACATCGCCGAACCGCTGGATCGCGGCGGCGGCCTCGGTGCCGTCCATACCGGAGCCGAGATCGATGTCCATGAGGATCAGGTCGATGTCGGTACGGTCCCGGAGCATCGCCACGGCCTGCTCGCCGGATTGCACCCACTCCACGCGATAGCCGCGGCGTTCCAGCTGCCGGGCTTCATACATGGCGACAACGGGTTCATCCTCCACAAGGAGAATCCTCTTTTGCTCCCCATCGGTCATGGCGGTTTCACCTCTTTCGTCGACCCATCCCTATGGCCGGCCCCTTCGAAAACGGAGGGACAGCACCGCACCTCCGGGCGGGTTCTGCCGCTGGAGGGGCTGCCTCGTTTCGCCCACCTGCACGGCGCCGTGCAGGGGGGCCTATTGTACACCGTCAAAGGAAATGCCCGGGAACCGGGGCTCCGGCGACGTCTGCGGCGGCTCACTCCGGGAGAGGGAACTCCACCGTACAGACGGTGCCGTTCTCGGTGCGCATGGAGAAATGCCCGTCCAGCTGGGCGGTGAGGACCCCCACGAGCTGGAGACCGAAGCCTTCGGGGGTGGCGGTGATGTCGAATCCCTCCCCGTCGTCGCCGACGGCGAGGCGTACCGTTCCCTCGCGTTCTTCGGCGGTTACGCGGGGGAGTCCGCTGCCCTCGTCGGCAAAGGCGTACTTCATGGCGTTGGTGATCAGCTCGTTGACGATGAGCCCCAGGTTCGACGCGGTCCGCACCGGCACGGTGATTGCACCGATATCGGTTTCCACCTCCACGGGGTTGTGGAAGCTGCCGATGATCTCCGCCACCAGCGGCGGCAGGTAGTCCTCCAGGGCGACCTGATCGCTCATCCGTTCGCTGCGGTAGAGCTTCTCGTAGAGGAGCATCATGGTGCGCACGCGGTTCCGTGCGGTCTCCAGGGTTTCCCGGGCGAAGTCGTTGCCCACGGAATCCGCCTGGAGGGAGAGCAGGCTCATGATGGTGTGCATGTTGTTCTTGATGCGGTGGTGCACCTCCCGAAGGAGGAGCTCCTTCTCCTCCAGAAGCGCGTTGATCCGGGCCTCGTTGCGACGGATGTCCGTCACATCCTCGACGATCCCCGCCAGACCGACGACGCGGCCTTCGTCGTCCCGGATGGGGATCTTGCTGCTCCGGGCGATGCGGGTCTCGCCCGAGGTGTCGTAGGGCTCGTCGAAGCCGTACTTGGCAACCCCCGCGTTGATGACCTCCCGGTCGTTGCGCTCCATCACCTCGGCCTGCTCCGGCGGGAAGAAATCCCGGGGCTTTCCCCCGGTCAGTCCCTCCTTTGTGGTACCCAGCGATCGCGCCAGCGACTGGTTGCCCAGGATGTACCGCCCGGCCCGGTCCTTGTAGAAGATGTGCGCCGGCAGGGCGTCGAAGAGCTGCTGCATCTCCCTCTGCTTGGCGGCCAGCTCCTCCTGGGTACGCTTGAGGGCGTCGATGTCCACATGGACACCCACGGCACGGCGGGGAAGACCCTTATCGTCGAGCTCGAAGCTCTTCCCCTTGCCGTTGATCCACCGGTAGCTCCCGTCGCTGCAGCGAAGCCGGAACTCGATGGAGTAGGGCCGGGCCTTTCTGAGACTCGCCTCCACCTGGGCCAGGGCATACTCCCGATCCTCGGGGTGGAGCAGATCCCGCCAGCTCTCGAAGCACGGCGGGAAAGCACCGGGCTCATAGCCGAGCATGGTGTAGTACTGCGGACTGAAGTAGGCCTCGTTGGTATCCAGATTCCAGTCCCAGAAACCGTACTCGCCGGCGTCGATGGCCAGCTCCAGCTGCTCCCTGGCGGTGCGCAGCTCCGCCTCGGCCTCCCGGCGGCGGGTGACATCCACCACAAACCCGATGTAGCGGTCGTCGGCGAGGCGGACGGCGTTGACGATCCAGTAGCGACAGCGGCCGTCCCTGGTGATGAAGGCTCGTTCGCCCATCGCCTGGCCCTGACGGACCACCTCGCCGAAGTGTTCTCCGGCCTCCTCGCGCTCTTCGGGGGGGACGAGATCCAGCAGGTTCATCGAGAGCAGCTCCTCCCGGCTGTAGCCAGTGATGGCCGAGGCCGCCGGGTTGGCGTCCACATAGTTGCCGTCGCTGTCGGCAACGAAGATGCCGTGGGGGGCGTGTTCGATATAGTTCCGGAAGCGGGCTTCGCTCTCCTTCAGGGCCGCTTCGGTGGCCCGCTGCCGCCGCTCGCTCTCGATGGTGTGCAGGGCGAAGACCACGTCGCCGGCCATCTCGGCAAAGAGGGCCTGTTCCTCCCTGTCGGCGGCGTAGGAGCAGGGGATGGCCACGGAGAGCACACCGTAGAGATCCTCCTCGTAGAGCAGGGGGACGGCAAAGCAGGCGTCGCCGCGCAGGGTGACCGAGAGAGGACAGTCGGCGCACTCCGTTGCCGGGTCCGCCGTAACCGTCAGCGTCCCCTGCTCGATCGCCCGCCTGACACAGCGGGGCCACCGACCGGCTCGGAGCATCCCGTCGAGAGGGGCGAAGCCCTCTTCCATACCGGCGCCGGCGGTGTCGGTGCAGTGCCCTTCGCTGTCCATGAGGGCGATCCAGGCGATACGGTATCCCCTGGTCTCCGTGAGGAGGGCACAGGTCTGTTCGATCAGCCTGTGGGGATCGCGTTCACGGGTGATCAGCTGGTTGACGTTACGGACCGCCCGAAGCACCTCGTTGAGATGGTCCCGTCTCAGCTCGGCCTCCTTGCGCACCGTGATATCCTGGACGATCCCGACGGTGCGCAGCGGGGATCCACCGTCGTCATAGTCCGTGTAGCCCTCTTCGCGGACCCACTTGACGCAGCCGCCGTCGAGAAGGAGGCGGTGCTCCATTTCATAGGGAAGGCCTTCCCGAAGGGAGCGGCTGAAGGTGCTGTCCACCAGTGTTCTGTCTTCGGGATGGACCGCCTCCAGAAAGGCCTCGTAGGAGGCGCCGAAGCGCTGGGGGTCGATCCCGAAGATTTCGTAGATCGTGGGCGACCACTCCAGCCGGTCCTCGCGGTGGAGGTACTCCCACCGGCCCATCCGCGCGATGCGGTGGGCCTCCTGGAGTGCCCCGTACCGTTCATGCAGGAGCCGCTCCCGCTCCTTCCGCTCCGTGATGTCCCGGAGAATGGCCTGGACCACCCGGCCCTGGCCGCTCTCCACCACCGAAGCCGCGATCTCGCCGGGGAAGATACGCCCCCCTTTGGTGCGCATCTGGGTTTCGAAGTGGTCCGAGCCCTCGGAGAGGATCCGATCGATATGGTTCTGCAGGGGCCTGTCGAACTCCGCTGTCCCCCTGGGATGGAGCACCGAGAGATGGAGATCCCGGAGTTCTTCCCTGGTGTACCCCAACAGCCGGCACATCTTCCCGTTGACCTCCAGGATATTACCCTCCAGGTCGTGGACAAGGGCTCCGTCGCCGGACTGCTCGAAGAGATTGCGGTATCGGGCTTCGCTGGCGGCCATCCGCTCCCGCATCCGGTACTCCTCGGTAACATCCCGGAAGACCAGGATCACCCCGGCGACACCGCCTCGGGGTTCGCGGATAGGCGCCGCGGAATCGGCGATCTGGTACTCCCTGCCGTCACGGGCGATGAGGATGGTATGGTTGGCAAGCCCCACCACATTGCCCTCCTCAAGTACCCTGGGCACGGGATTGTCGGCGGGCTCGAGGGTGGCGGCGCTGACGATCCGGAAGATCTCGCCGAAGGGCCTGCCGGATGCCTCGGCTTCGGGCCAGCCGGTGAGCTCCTCGGCAACGGGGTTCATGCGGGTCACCAGTCCGTCCGCATCGGTGGCGATCATGCCGTCGCCCATGGAGTCGAGGGTGGTGCTCAGGTGTCTGCGCTCCCGCTCGGTCTCCATTCTGGCGTCAAAGAGCTTGAAGGCCATCTTGATGGAGGCGTCCAGCACGGTGATCCCGGAGTTTTTCACCACATAGCCGTAGGAGAGGATGTCCTCGGTGCGCTCCACAATCTCGGGTTCCGTATGGGCCGAAAGGAAGAGAACGGGCAGATCGCGGATCCTGCGGATCCTGCGGGCCGTCTCGGTGCCGTCCATGCTGTTCTCCAGATTGATATCCAGCAGAACAATGGAGATATCCTCCCGCTTCCGCACCATCTCCAGGGCTTCCTCTCCGGAGACGACAGGCACCACGTGATAGCCGTACCGCTCGAGCTGCCGGGTCTCGTACATGGCGATCACCGCTTCGTCTTCCACCAGAAGAACCGTGATCCCGTCCGTACGCTCCATCCTCGTTCTCCCCTCTTCATCTCATTTCTGCAAATTCGCCGGTATCCGGGCGGCTGAGGCGCGCCATGACAGACCGTTCGACACGATAGCCCCCATGCACACATTGTCCAATCCAACCGCAGGCCGCAAATAGTTGATTGTATGGTACCACAGACATCCGCGGGGACCCGCGGAAGATCCCTTCCGTCACAGGTCAAAAGACGGCGAAAGCAGGAACATGGAGGGCTCGCCCCTCATTGGGTGCAGAGATTGCGAAATCGCCGTGGAAAAAAGCCATTTTTTACGATACGCTAGCGTTGTTTCCTGCCACATTGGCTACTTCCACGGGATACATGGTTGTGGTTGTGTACAGGCCGGCCTATCGCCATGCTTCAGAGTAATGCGGCAATCCTGTGCCCACCCGTCTTCCTACGCCTGCCAACGGAGGAGTCCCTATGCGAAATCCCGTCCGGCGCTTATCAGTCAAAACACAGATGCTGCTCGCCATCGCCGCCATCATCACGGTGGTCTTCGCCACCATCTTTCTCGCCGGCGGACTCTATGTCAGGCAGACGGCCAGGGAAAACGCCATGGACAGCGCGGAGCTGAGCGCTGTCCGTGAAGCCGCAAAGATCGAACAGGAGGTCCACGCCGCCTTCGCGGTGGCCCGGACACTGGCGCACACCATGGAAAGTGTGGTGCGCGGCCCCGGGCTGGGAACCCGGCGCCCCCTCCGGGAACGATCCCCACGCCCCGGTACGGCGCACCACGGTAACGGCATCATCTGGAGAGCGGCTGCTGCAGGTTCGGGTTCCCCTTGAGCTGGGAAGATCCGGCATGCGTTGGTGCCTCCGGGTGGCGCTCCCCCTCTCTACGGTCATGGCGGGGCCTAACAGGCTGTTCGTCGGTTTCGCGCTTTTCGGCATCGTCGGAGCCGTGGCGCTGGTTGCCTCGCTGGCCTTCTTCTCGCAACGGCTCTTTTCCTCTCTGGAGCTTCCCGGAGCGCTCTTCCGGCTGCGGCTCTCGGCGGACAAGGGGGCGGAAACCCTCTATCTCGACAACCGTTGCAGCCAGATTCTCGGGCAGAATGTTTCACGCAGGGATTTTCTGCCCTTCCTTCTCGGGGGACAGGCTTCCGGCCATCCCGGCAAACTGGAGCATGCCCTCACTGAGGCGGCCTCCCAGGGAAAGAGCTGGGAACACGAGACAACCGTGAGGGACGAAGACGGCGGAGAGCGGTGGATCCACGTGGTGGCTACCCCCGTGCAGACAGAGCGGGAGACGCTCTTCAGCGGTATCATCATGGATTTCTCCGAACGGAAACGGATGGAAGAGCAGCTCCGCGAAAAGGAGGAGCGCTACCGAACGGTCTTCGAGAACACCGGAGTGGCCACGCTGATCGTGGGGAGCGACACCACGATCCTGCAGGTGAACCGGCGTTTCGAGGAGATCACGGGCTACCCCAAGGGGGAGGTGGAAGGCAGGATCCGCTGGACAGAAATGGTGGCCGGGGAAGATCTGGAATGGATGCTGGAACAGCACCGTCTGCGACGCGCCAATGCGGGACAGGCGCTCACCAGCTACGAGTTCCACTACCATACAAAATCCGGGAAACGGCGTGCGGGGCAGCTCTCGATCGACATCATCCCCGGCACCAGCGAGAGCATCGCCTCGCTGGCGGACATCACGGAGATGAAGCACGCCCAGGACGAGCTCTACCGGCTGGCGTTCTACGACAAGCTCACCGGATTGCCCAACAAGATGATGCTGCTGCAGCAGGAGAACCGGATTCGCTCTCAATCCGCTCACCGCGAAGGATGTTCGGCAGCGCTGTTCATTGTGGATGTCCACCAGCTGAAGATGACCAACGACACCCTGGGGCACGATGCCGGCGACGAGCTGCTGCGGTCCGTAGCCGAACGGCTGCAGCAGGCGGTACCGGCAGGAGCCGGGGTCTTCCGCGTCGGCGACGACGAGTTCGGTGTCCTGGTCCAGGGGCTCGCGGAGGAAGAGGAGGCGGCGGCAATGGCCCGGCAGCTGGTCGGGGAGGTGGAAGGCCGGCGCTTTGCCATCAACCATCTTCTGCTCTTCCAGGGTGTCCATGTGGGGTACAGCTGCTTTCCCCAGGACGGCCGGAGCATCGACCGGCTGCTCCGGACCGCCGATATCGCTCTGCGCCAGGTCTGCTCCGAACCGGGGTCGAGTAAGACAGCCCGGTACGACCGCAGCCGGGACCGCGTCCGGGAGCACTTCTCTGCGGCGCAGGACATCCGGGAGGCCTTCCGGGAGGAACAGTTCCTTCTCTACTACCAGCCCCAGGTGGAGCTGGTCAGCGGCGAACGCATCGGAGCGGAAGCGCTGCTCCGATGGCACTCGCCCGAACGCGGCATCGTTCCGCCTGGCGAGTTCCTCCCCATTCTGGAGGAGACCCGCCTCATGGAGCAGGTGGGACAGTGGGTGGTCAGCCAGGCCGCCGGCGAACTGCAGCGACGGCACGAACGGGGCGTCACCATGCCCATGGTCACCGTCAACTGCTCCGCCCGGGAACTCTACAACCAGGAGACCCAGGATATGCTGCTCCAGGTCGCCGCGACCACAGCAGAACGGCCCTACTGCTTTGGTGTGGAGATCACCGAACAGGTCGCCATGGGCAATGTGGACGAGGTGGCCTCGCTGCTCCAACGGTTCTCGCAGGCGGGGCTGGTGGTCCTGCTGGACGATTTCGGTACGGGCTACTCGTCGCTGGAGCTGCTGCACCGGCTTCCTCTGGACATCGTCAAGATCGACAAGTCCTTCATCCGGCACATCGACCGGGACGACCGGGGATTCGCCATGGTGGAGGGGGTGCTCTCCCTCTGCCACGCCCTGGGGTTCACGGTCATGGCCGAGGGGATCGAGACGGAACTGCAGCGCGGGATCCTGACCAGCCTGGGCTGCGACTACGGCCAGGGCTACCTCTTCGGACGGCCCGCACCCCCGGACCTAGGTCCCTAATTTCGGCGGTCCGGGCTCGTGGAACCCGGACCGCCCTCATCTGCATTGTTATCGATCGCTCCCGCTTTGCCTCCTAATCGAAGTACTTCTGGTAGAGCCGCACCCTGTTGTCCGTGACCACCTCGTTGACCACCGCCAGAAGGTCCGGGGTGTTCTGCGGCATAGCCACGGCGTAGCGTTCCTTGGTCAGCCTTCCGGGAAGAATCTTGAGCCCCGGCACGTCCCTGGTAAGCATCTTGAGCATGGCTTCGTCGTAGACGCCGCACTCAGCCTCGCCGCCGGCGACGGCCTCCACAACAGCCTTCGGGGTGGGAACGTAGACCAGATCGCTCTTGTTCGCTACGGAGAGCGCCGCTTCCTCGCAGGTGGTGCCCTCCACCGTCGCGATGCTGTGTCCGCCAATATCCATGGGAGAGGTGATGGAAGAACCTTCCGGCACCAGAACGGTCTGACCGGTCATGAAATACCACTCCGAGAAGGTGCAGTGCTTGCCCCGCTCGTCGGTGACGGTGATGTCCGCCGCGACGATGTCGAAATCCGACCAGTCGTAGCCGGGGTCCCAGGCCCGGGCCACGCCGCCCGTCCAGGTCTCCTGCACCACGTGCTCGCACTCCACGCCGATCTTCTCGGCGATCAGAACCCCCAGCTCCACATCCAGTCCGTAGAGCTCGCCGTTTTCCCTCTCCTCACAGAACCCGGCGGCCATGTAGTGGCCTACCTTGATGACGCCGCGATCCTTGATCTCCTCCAATGTCGCTGCTCCGGCGATACCCGACACCAAACCGACTACCATCAACCCGCACAACGCTACCGCCACTAAACGCTTCATCGCTGCACATTCCCCCTTATGTTGCGTATGGTGTGGCTCTATCCGTCAGCGCGCCCCTGCGCGCCTCGGGCCTTCCGGATATCGGAGCGGTGCTCCCCGCCGTCCTCCTCCGGCAGCCCATTCCCCGCTCCATTGACAATCTTTTTGGCCCTGGTGAGCATATTGGGGTAGAGGTCCCCGGGGACAGCCTCCCGGCCCAGCGTCGAGGCCACCCTGTAGCGGGCGCACTCCCTCTTGTCGCCGCGGCAGTATCTCTCTTTATAGTAGGCGGCAAGCTCCCTGTCGTCCATGGTGAGACGGTCGTTGAAGAAGGGGCAGTCCCCGGCCAGCTCGCACGCTTCGCCCTCTCCCTCCGTCAGGAGAGCGCGCCGCTCCTCCAACGAGATCCTTGATCTCCGCAACCTGCCGGGAGATCTCCATATTCGAGGAGGTCACCGTCTGGATTGCCTCGGCGATCTCCTGGCCCGAAGAGGCCTGGCTTCGGGCCAGTTCTGCGCTCTGCGCCACAATATGTTCGAGTTGTCGGATATGCTCCAGCGTCTCCTCCATCTCCCGCTGCGCCTCGCCAGCCTGCCTGACGGCCTCGGCATGGACATCCCGCGACGTGTCGGTGGCCTCCATGGAGTGCCGGGCCTCCTCCTCGAGCCGCTCGATGAGACCACTGATCTCGCCTGCGGCGCTGCCGGATTGCTCGGCCAACTTCCGGACCTCCTCGGCGACCACGGCGAAGCCCCGCCCGTGTTCGCCGGCCCTGGCGGCCTCGATCGCCGCATTCAGCGCCAGGAGATTGGTCTGGTCGGCGATATTGGTGACGGTGGCCACAAAGCCGGTGATCTGCTCCACCGACTCCCAGAGCGACTGGAGACGCTCCCTGTTGCCGGTGGATCCCCGGTCGGCCTCGTTGATCCGTTCCACGGCTTGGGCAATCACACCGGCGGCGGCGGGGGCCCGCTCCTCGGCGGTCCTGGCATACTCGTTCCCCTCCTGGGCCGATGCGGCGGCGTTCTCCGCCGACGAGGAGACCTCCTGAACCCCAGCAGAGGTCTGCTGCAGGGAAGCGGAGGCGTTTTCGGTCTGTTCGGCGAGGCTCTCCACGGCCTTCTGAATCCGCTCCACGGCCCCGGCGGCGCTCCTGGCGCTCTCCGTAACCCGTCCTGTCCGCCGCACCGTGTCGCGCACCCGTTCCTGGGTCCGCCGGATGATCCCGCCGACCCGGCCAAGCACGGTCCCCAGCTCTCCGGCAAGGTGTCCGATCTCGTCCCGCCGTTCCAGACCGTAGTCGGCGGCCCGTACGGTGAGATCGCCGCCGCCGCTCCGCTGGAGCATCTGTTCCAGCCGTCTTGTGGGAACCGTGATGCTTCTGGACAGGAGGATCCCCAAGAGAAGCCCGATAACCACCGCAGTGACGGAAACGCCGATGATCATCCGCTCTATGGAGGCGAGCAATCCTTTCGACTGGACAGCCCTGCTGTCCATGGCGGCTACGGCGGCGTTCCGCTCGTCCCGGGCGGCCTCCATCGCTCTCCCCGCTTCCTCGCGGAGCCGGTCGCGGTACCCGGCGAGAGCTCGGAGCTCCTCCCTGATGGCCTCCAGCGCCCCGCGGGTAATGCCCAGGGCCTCGTCCATACCGGCCAGTGCCTGCTTGCCGGCCCTGGTGTAGGCCTCTTTGCGCATCGCAGCGATGCCTTCGCGGTGGTCTCCCAGGGGCGCGAGCAATCTCTCGTCGATCATGGCGGCGTCGCCTTCGGCTATAGCCTCCAGCAGGCCCGTCTCCAGCCCTTCGATCCCTCGGGATATCCGGGAAACCTTGACGATATGACCGACACGGTCGAGGATGGCCTCGTCCTCCATCCCCCACATCATCTCGTTTTTCAGCTCTTCCCGTTCGGTCCGGATCATCTCGCCCGCGGTCTGCGCAAGCCGCTCAAAGGCCGCTGCGGCCTTCTGCCGCTGATCTGCGAGACTGTGGATGGCCTCTCTGGTCCGCTGGGCTACATCTTTGAGACGATCGATGATGTCGGCGTCGCCGCCCAGCTTCTCCGCCCTCTCCAGCCCCTGCATCCCTTCCTGATAGAAACGTTGGGTGTTGGTCTCCGCATAGAAGATGAGGTCATCCACCGCTTTCGTGACCGCCTGGGCGAGCTCCGAACTCTCTTCGACCTTCTGTTCCACCGAGAGGATCCCGTCGATGGCAGCACCAATCTTGCCTGTCTGCCCCAGGGTGACGATCATCAGCAGTAGCAGTAATCCTATCGTCACCGCCTACGTGACGGTCAGACGTATGCCGATCCCCACATTCCCCGGTTTCAACCGCTCAAAAGACACCCTCTACCACCCCTATTCCGCAAACGCCGGCGTCGTTTTGCCAAAAAACCGGATGCATCGATCTCTCATAGCGAAATTTTATATTTTTGGTTAAAATGAGAAGGGGCCTACCTTCCGCATTCACCGTTCCAGATCGGCGGAACACCTCTCCTCGTCAAGCACCCCCAGAATGGCTTCCACCAGCTTGGCCCGGGTCAACGGTTTGAGGAGAAAGGAATGAGCCCCGGTCTCCTTCACCCTGTCCAATAACTCCTCATCACCCATGGTACTGATCATCACAATCTTCATCTCCGGGTGTTCCGCCAGCATCCGCTCGGCAGTGACAATCCCGTTCATAATGGGCATGGTGATATCGAGAAAAACAATATCCGGCGCATACTCCCTGGCCTTACGGATCCCCTCCTCGCCGTTGGATGCGAATCCGACAATCTCGACCCCCTTGATCCCCAGTTCGCGTTCCGCGATCTTGTGGATAAATGGGGAATCGTCAACCACCAACACCTTAACACTCTCGCCCACAACTTCCGCCTCCTTTCTTGCCCCTGTCCCCCCAATCTTCGGGACATATGCAGAATAAAAACAATATTCAGAAAACCCCAAAAGAAAACTACAGAACATCCCCAAGAAAATATTTAGTTAGCATTGCAAGCAAAATGACACAAATTGAACAATGCCGAATGGTTCCTATTTACCGCTATATACGGAGAGCTCCTCGTCGGTCTTGTCGTTCAGAGATTTCAGTATAGCCTCAACCATTTTAACCCGCGTCATAGGCTTGATGATGAAGTGGCGCACGCCGATCTGCCGCACCTCGTCGAGCAGTTCCCGGTCCCCCAACGTACTCACCATGATGACCCGCACTCCGGGATGCTCGGACCGGAGCTGCCGGGCTGTTTCAAGGCCGTTGAGGACAGGCATGACCACATCCAGCAGAACGATATCGGGCGCCAGCTCCTCCACCATACGGAGGCACTGCCTGCCGTCATAGGCATGGCCGACGATCTCCATACCCTTGACCTTCAGCTCCCGGTTCACAATCTTGTGGATAAAAGGGGAATCGTCGACAACCAGCACGCGAACACCTGTGCGCATCCTCCTTCGGCCGCCCCCCGCGGGAAGGCGGACCTTCACCTCCTCTCCTCGACTCCGTACCTGGGCTTCCCTCTCCCCTCAAGGTGAATGCCGACTAACCACCCGAGCACCCGGTTCCCAACGTCGTGCTGTCGTCTCCTGCCGAAAGGGAGACCGGCACCATGTTCCGCGGCGTATCGACAGAAAGGCAGCAACACCAGCAAACAACAGAAGATTTGCGATTATTGTACTTCAATCAACCCAAGTGGGCAAGACACACCACCACTTCCGACACAACAACGGGACTATAGCACCAAGGACATATGGCCCACACATTCAGCGCCAAATGACCCGGGAAGGAGCTTTACAGCGACGCTGCCTTCTTAAGGACCGCAACATTACTAAAACGCCCCGGGCGGCTAAGCCCGGGGCGTCGGTTGGTGTCATTCAGGGATTCTCTGTTGCAGCCGTACCGTGGTGCTACCGCTGGCGCAGGATGGTGACGGCCGGGACGGCAAGCAGCAGCAGCGTCAGGGCGGAACCGCCGAGGCTGCAGCCGCTTTCCCCGCTGCCGGAAGGCGTCGGCTCTGCGGCGGTGTAGGTGACGATGGCCAGGTCGGTCTCCACGCTGCCGTCTGACGCGCCGTCGCGGTCGTAGGCGCCGCCGTCTTTCACCT
>JAIPGA010000045.1 GCA_021736445.1 Synergistales bacterium
GAGAGCCAGGCCCAGGCCAGCACCACCGCCAGCCAGTAGAGCAGCAGCCCGGCCACCCCCCGTATATCGCAGTGCAGCCGTCCCCACACCCCCCTCCGGTAGCGGCGGGGGGTGTTCATCACCATCCCCGCGCTGATGACCCCGATCCCCAGCAGGAGCGCCGACTGGATGAGCAGGCCCATATCCTCCATCGGGGAGAGCCAGAGACCGGGGATCAGGTGTTCGTCGCCGAAGACACTCCCGTAGAGAACGCCGAAGAGCGTCGAGGAGAGCCCGGCGAGGGTCAGCACCGCGCCGAAGGCCCGGCTGAGGATCCCCGTTTTCCGGAGAAGCACCGCCGCGGCGACGAGCATGAGGCCGTGGGCGATATCGCCGAACATGAAGCCGAAAAAGAGACAGAAGGTCACCGCCACAAAGAACGAGGGATCGCTCTCGGTATAGGCGGGTGTGCTGTAGAGGGCCACGATATCCTGGAAGAACCGGACGCCGGGGAGGTTCCTGAGGAAGACCGGGACCCGCGATCCACCCGTCCTCGGCCGCGACCCGGCGATGATGACGGTGCCGGGGGCCTCGGCGTCCACCATCCGCTCCACCTCCTCCGTCTCGTCGGCAGGCAGCCAGCCGCTGACGACATAGAGGTCGTCCATCTCGCCGCGGCGCCTGCAGACCTCCTGGACGCGCTCCATACAGTAGATCTGACCGTAGAGCCGCTCCAGGCCGGCCCGGTTCCGCTCCAGATAGCCCTCCGCCGCCCCGGCGAGCCCCTCGATGGCCCTTCCGTGGTGGTCGAGCCGACGCTGGATCTCCCCACGCCAGTCTTTGCCCATACCGCCAAGCAGCTCGCCTAGGGCGAACCGCCGGAAGGAGACCGAGTCCAGCAGCTGTTCCGCCCCTTCGGCGTAGCCCGAAACGGTGAGCGCCATGACCCAGACATGCCCCCCCGGCCGCGCCAGGGGCACCACCAGCAGCGGCACCTCGGCGGAGATATCCTCCAGCCGGTCGTAATCCTCCCTGGTCACACTTCCGGTGTAGATCCCGAGGATACCGCCTCCGGCCGCCGCCTCCAGGGGTATGTGGGCCTCTTCCAGGGCCTCGGCGAAGATACGGGCCGCCTCCAGCTGTTCCACCTCGGCGGTCAGTTCCCTCCTGCGCCGCTCCCATGCAGAGAGCTTCTCCGTCAGGGCGGCGACACGGCCACGGATCTCCTCGTAGGAGGGGAGGTCGCCCGACCGGGCCGGGTCCGGCAGGGGCGGCCGTTCCCCGGCGGTCTCCCAGAGTGATTCCATCTCGGCGAGCAGGCCTTCCCAGGGGTTCTCCCCGCTGGTGTCGAGCGCCGACCGCATCTCCCGGTCATCCACAACGCTGTCGATGGGCACGGGCTGGAAACAGCCCCGGAGGAGGAGTCGACGGGCCACCCCGAGCACCTCGTCCTTCGGCCCCACCATGGAGAGGGAAGCCATGGGCACCACTGCCATCAGGACACCTCCTCCATCGGCCTCACCAGGAAGAGCACCGCCATCCGCTTGCTGAAGGCGTAGCGCACGTCCTCGATGATGGTCGTCAGGTCCTGCACCTCGAATCCACGCAGCAACAGATAGGCCATCACGGTATGGACCCCCGGAGCACCCTGCCGGAAGCCCGCCAGGGCCATCTCCCGAAGGATTCTGTTCATGCTCCGCTCCAGGACAAGCTCCGCCGCCCCGGTCTCCATATCCGTCGGACGCCGGAGCCGCTCGCCGTACCAGGTACCCTCCAGCAGCGCGAAGAACGATGGGAGATCGGGGGCGAAGACGAGCCGCCGCAGCGTCGTCTTCGGCAGCCGGTACCGGTAGGGAAGCGTCCGGCCGACGATCTCCTCGGGGCGCATCCCGAAAAAGCGCCTGGCCCGGTAGCACCAGTAGAGGTTCAGCAGATCCGCCCTGGCGCCGAAGAGCCGCCGAAGGGTAGATCTCTCCCGGCCCTGCAGCCTCTCTACGGCCCGGAAGAGCCTCCGCATAAGGAAACCGTCCACGGCCATCTCCAGGGGAAAGAGGGTGCCGCCCTTGGCATCGAGCTGTTCCAGCGGCGGCCGGAGGACCTCGAAGTAGGGGGTCCCCTCCAGGTGGGGCAGCACCTCCGGCAGCGCGTCGCAGGCCAGCAGATCCTCCACCGGGAAGGAAAGGGGACCGAGCATCGCCGCGCGCTCCTGCAGGGAGGCCCGCTCCCTGTCGCCGGAGAAGAGATGCCGGAGGATCCGCTTGAGCAGATCCGTCTCGTACTCCTTCTTCCAGGCCTCGATGACCGCCCGCTGGGGCCTCCCGGCGAGATACCGGAAACGCATCGCCTCGCGGAAGGGAACCATCGAGAGGAGCGACTCCAGCCGGGAGCGGTGGATCCCCCCGGTCTCCACCCCACGGAGGAAGGGTCCGTAGCTCCGGCTTCGCTGGAGCTGCCGCGCGATCTCCCCGACCGTGTCGCACCGGAAGAGCAGATTCCAGAAGAAATCGTCCGGGAGCATCCGCCCCCGCAGGACCCGGGCCTTCGACGCCAGCGAGGCCCGCATGCCCAGCGTGTAGGCCTGAAGCATCGCTCAGGCCCCCTGTCGGGCGTAGCGCTCGGCGATCTCCGCAGCCAGGGAGTCGACGACGGCGCCGGCCTTCTCCTCGTAGCGGTCGTTGAGCCGCTTCCGCTCCGAGGCGGCGCTCTCCAGGATCTGCGCCGCCTCGCTCTCCCCGGTCTCCCTGGCGGATTCGGTGACGGACCTGGCCCGCTCCCGGGCCTCCTTCAGCCGCGACTCCCGCCGGCGGGCGAAGTCCTCCTCCGCCTCGCTGACGATACGCTGGGCCTCCTCCCTGGCCTCGCCGATCGTCCGCTCCGCTTCCTGCTCGGCGCCGATCAGCTGGGAGAGGATCTCCTTGAGCTCCATGGTTACCCTTCTTCCCTCTCCGGTGACGTCTTCTTGGCGATCTTCATCCGCACAAAATCCTCCCGGTCGCTCTCCTCCAGAACATCGGCGATGGTGGCGATGGTCTCCCGGTACGAGGGGATCACCACCTTCTCCAGGGCGTTCACCCGGCGGTAGGTTTTTCGAATCTGGACGGCCAGGCGGTAGACGCTGTTCTCCACCTCCGCCAGGCGGGCCAGCAGGGCCAGCATCTCCCGGGCCTGCAGGTAGGCGTTGTCCATGGCCCCGGAGGTGCCGTAGAAGGAGTAGCAGGGCCTGGGATCGGGCTCCACCGCGTCCACATCGGGGACCTCCACGCCCATCACGGAATGCAGCCGGACGGCGAACCCCTCTTCCTCGGGGACCGCATCGGCGATCTCCTCCACCATATCGATCCCCAGCGAGAGGTTGGCCATCTGGAGGCTCCGGTAGGCGTTCTCGAAGACAGTCCGGAGGCGCTCCTGCACCCGCCGGCTCTCCCGGATACGCCCCACAAGCTCCATCATCAGCACCTGCCGTTTCCGCTCCAGGAGATCGTGGCCCTGCACGGCCAGCTTCAGGGCACCCTCGGCCTGGACCATATTGCCCCTGGTTGGGGCCTCGTTCCCCGCCACACCCATCCCTCCCGGGGATCCGCAGCAGATCGCCGCGGAACAGGCTCTGTCACCGTTCCATTAGAACACATTCCTGATCCTGGTGCACTGGGCTGTACGAAAAAATATACCCCATCCTGTACATGGGGGCAACACCTCCGCGACCTCACCGAAGGCGGGAGTTTGGACAACGGGTTACCCACCCGTCGCATCGTCTTCCTTTCAGTATACCTTCTCTTCATTCGCTGCGGACCTCTCGATGGGACATCCCCGCTTCTCCTTCCAGGAGAGGGCGACAGATGTGGAGAGTTTCCCCAGCCGGGCCAGCTGGGCGAGGACATGTTCCAGGTTCTCCACGGAGCGGGCGACCACCTCGATGCAGTAGTCGCTGTCGCCGGTGATGCTCCACTGGCGGAGCACCTCCGGGATGGCCACGATTTTGTCCGAGATGTGGGGATCGGGATTGTTGAAGTTGGTGAACATGTAGGTGAGCGCCTTGACGGGGAAGCCCACCTTCCTCTCGTCCACCAGCGCGGCATAGCCTACGATCACCTCCTCGGCTTCCATCCGGCGCACCCGCTCGATCACGGCGGATCCGGAGAGCCCGATCCGCCGTCCCAGTTCCCGGAAGGAGACCCGGCCATCCCGCTGCAGCTCTTCGAGGATCTTCCGGTCTGTCTCGTCCAGGGAGACAGAGCTCCTTGCATTTGACACGTCAAACCACCTCTTCACCTGACAATTATTCCATTCTGGTTCAGTTTACGAGATATTGACGAGAAAAAGCAAGGAAATTTCCTGCATATCTGCTGTTAAAGAATCTTCTCGGCCTGTATCGTAGGTTTGTCAAGAAAATTCCCGCAACAAGGAGGCGATGCCCATGGGCGCATGGGGAGCACAGTCAGAGGTGGGAAAGATCGAGAAGATCCTGATCAAACGGCCTGAAGAGGCCTACGGCGACCAGGCCACACTGGACGCCAACTGGCAGGATCTCGGGTACACCGGACCGGTGGACTACGCCAGAGCCCTGGAGCAGTACGAAGGGTTCTACGAGATCATCACCAGCCGTGTGCCGGAGGTCTTCACCCTCCCGGCCGACAGCAACGCAGGCCCCGATTCGCTCTACGCGAGAGACAGCTGCATGGTCACCGACAACGGGGCGATCCTCTTCACCATGGGCAAACCGCAGCGGATTCCCGAAGCGGCAGCGGCCGGACGCTATTTCGAGGAGATCGGTCTCCCCGTGGCCGGGGACATCGGCAACGGCGGCACCATGGAGTCCGGCGATCTCGCCTGGCTCGATCCGGAGACGCTGGCCGTGGGGATCAGCTACCGCACCAATCCCGAAGGGGTGCGACAGCTCCGGGAGCTCTCCCAGGGCCGCTTCAACGTCCTGGCGTACCCCATTCCCCACTGGAACGGCCCGGCCGAGTGCCTGCATCTGATGTCCTTCATCAGCCCCGTGGACCACAGAGCCGCCGTGGTCTACTCCAAGCAGATGCCGGTCACCTTCCGTCAGGAGCTCCTCTACCGAGGCTTCACCCTGATCGAGGTCCCCGATGAGGAGTACGACACCATGGCCTGCAATGTGCTGGCCCTGGAACCGGGGGTCGTCCTGATGATCGAGGGCAATCCCATCACGAAGCAGCGTCTGCAGAAGGCGGGCATGGAGGTGCTCGAGTTCCCCGGCTCGGAGATCTGCTGGAAGGGCGGGGGAGGCCCCACCTGCCTGACCAGGCCGCTGCTCCGCAGCTACTAGAAGGGAGATGGGCATGCGCTCCTTCGGCTGTCAATCCATGATCGCGCCGCTCCGTTCGGTGCTGCTCAAAGGCCCCGGGGAAGCCTTCCGCTCCCAGGAACATCTGGAAGCGGAGTGGGAACGCTTCGGGTATCTCGAGTGCCCGAACTACGCCACAGCCCTGGAGGAATACGAGGCCTTCTCGGCGATCCTGCGCCGCCACGTCGACGAGGTGCTCTTCCTCCCCCGCGATGACGACGCCGGGCTCGATTCGATCTACACCCACGATCCCGTGAAGATCACCGACCGTGGTGCGGTGCTCATGAACATGGGCAAACCGGAGCGCCGGGGCGAACCGGCGGCCACGGGCCGCTATCTGGAGCAATTGGGGATCCCTCTGCTCGGCGCCATCACGGAACCGGGGCGGATGGACGGCGGCGACGTGCTCTGGCTGGACGAGGAGACCGTCGCGCTGGGCAGGAGCTACCGCACCAATGACGAGGGTATCCGTCAGTTCCTCGACCTGGCGGCGCCCTCCATCGAGCGACACATGACCTTCGACCTGCCCCACGACCTGGGTCCGGAGGCCTGCCTCCATCTCATGTCCGTGGCGAGCCTGGTGGACAGCGACCTCGCCGTGGTCTATCCGCCGCTGATGCCGGTCCGGCTCCGTCAGTATCTGCTGGAACGGGGCTACACGCTCATCGATGTCCCGTCGGGGGAGTACGAGACCCTGGGATCCAACGTATTGGCGCCGGCACCGCGGCTCTGCATGCTTCCGGCGGGAAACAGGACCGTCGCCGCCGCGCTCAGGCATCACGGCGCCGAGGTCCACGAATATCCCGGACGACACATCTCCTATTTCGGCACAGGTGGGCCGACCTGCCTCACCAGACCGCTGCTGCGACGCTGGTAGGCATCCCGCCGGAATATATCTCGCAAGGGAGGAACGACCATGTGGCTTCTGAACTTTGTTGAGCAGTTGGTGAACTGGATATGGGGCACGCCGCTGATCATCCTGATCCTCGGCTCGGGCTTCTTCTTCACGGCGATCTCCGGATTCTTCCAATTCCGGCACTTCTGGTACATCATGAGCAATACCATAGGTCGGATCTTTTCGAGGAAGGTGGACGACGGTCCCGGCACGCTGACGCCTTACCAGGCGGTGAGCGTCGCCGTAGGATCCACGGTGGGCGTCGGGAATATCGGCGGTGTGGCCACGGCCGTGGCCGTCGGCGGCCCCGGCGCGGTCTTCTGGATGTGGATGGCCGGCATCTTCGGCCAGGCCATCAAGATGGTGGAGGTCAGTCTGGCGCTGCACTACCGAACCTACATCGGCGAGGACGCCACCTACGGCGGCCCGACCTACTACATCCACCGCGGCATCGGTCTGGAAAAGGGATGGAAGACACTGGCAAAGGTCCTGAGCTTCCTCTTCCTGGTGGGCTTCTTTGTGGGATATATCTTCAATATCCAGAACTACACCGTCTCGGAGGCCGTGGCCGGCACCTTCGACACCAATATGATCGTGGTCAGCCTGGTCTTCCTGGTCCTCCTCTACGCCAACATCTGGGGCGGCATCAAGGGACTGGGGAAGATCGCCGTGCGGGTCGTCCCGGTGATGTGCCTCTTCTACCTCGGCGGCGGGCTCTTTGTCATTTTCAAGGAAGCCAACATGATCCCCAATACGCTGCAGATGATCTTCAGCAGCGCCTTCTCGGGAACGGCGGCGGTGGGCGGCTTTTCGGGAGCCGTCTTCGCCAAGATGATCCGGGTCGGCATGGCGCGGGCCGTCTACAGCAACGAGGCCGGCTGGGGCTCCACCCCGATGATCCACGCCACGGCGAAGGTCAACCATCCCGTGAAACAGGGGATGATGGCCATCTTCGAGGTCTTCATGGACACCCTGGTGATCTGTACGGTCACGGCCTTCATGATCATCAACTCCGGTGCCTGGACCTCCGGGCTCGACGGCGCCACCCTGACACTGAGCGCCTTCTCCACGGGCTTCGGCCAGTTCGGCGCCGTGGTCCTGGTGGTGGGGATCTTCCTCTTCGGCCTCACCACAGCAACGGGGCTCTTCGCCCAGTTCGAGACGCTGCTCACCTATATCATAGGAGCCCACTCCAGGCATCTCAAGGCATTCCTGAAGGCCAACAAGCTGATCTATCCGCTGCCCGGCTTCCTGCTGGTGGTCTACGCCCAGATGAACGGACTGCCCACCTACAAGGTCTGGATGTTCATCGATGTCTCCGTGGGGATCCCCATCTTCATCAATCTCTTCGCCATCCTCCTGCTGACGCCCAAGTTCCTCCAGCTCTTCCGGGACTACCGGGCGCGGTACATGAACATCGGCGAGATCGACCCGGACTTCAAGATCTTCTACGAAGGATAACGGAACCACGGCAGAAGGTACAATGAGACCAACCTCCATCCATGCCTCTCCCTGTCAGAGGGAGGTGCATGGATCGTACAAGGAGATGGCATATCCGATGAAAGAACGACTCTACCGGCAACTGCTGGAACTGGTGGCCGTCCCCAGCGTCACCGGCACCGACGGCGAGATCGAGACGGCCCGGCGGCTGCGGGACAGCCTCGCCGGCGAGGCCTACTTCCAGGCGCATCCGGAACATCTCCGGCTCGCACCGGGGCCCGACGGGCTGCGCCACTCCCTGGTGGCGCTGGTCCGCGCCGCCCGGGAGACCGACCGGACGGTGCTCTGTATCGGCCACTTCGATGTGGTGGACACCGACGTCTACGGCGATCTGGAGGATCTGGCCTTCGATCCGCCCGCCCTGGAGAAGGCCCTGCGCGAAAAGCAGCTGGAAGGCGCCGTCAGGGAGGACCTGGACAGCGGCGACTGGATCTTCGGACGGGGGACCATGGATATGAAGTGCGGCGTTCTTCTGGAGCTGGACATGCTGCGGGAGTCCGCCCGGGACACGGAACGCTTCGACTGCAACCTGGTGGTGGCGGCGGTCTTCGACGAGGAGGGCTCCAACACGGGGATGACCTCCGCCGTCCCCGTCCTGGCGGAGCTGGCGGAAGCGGAGGGGGTGCGCTACATCGCCGCCGTCAACACGGAACCCACCGACGCCGGGCTCCCCGGGGCGGCCACGCCGGGGTACTTCCCCGGCACCATCGGCAAGGCGCTGCCCCTGGTCTACACCGTCGGTCAGGAGGCCCACGGCGGCAGCTACTACAGCGGCCTGAGCGCGACGTTCCTGCAGGACTGCATCAACGACGAGCTGGAGGCCCGGCCGGAGCTCGCCGAAACCGGCGCGGGGACCGTCACCATACCGCCCTTCCTCCTGCACCGCCAGTGCCGCCAGCGGGAGCACTACTCCGTCTCCATCCCCCATTACAGCGCGGCCTACTACAACATCTTCACCCTCGGCCGGAGCCCGGCGGAGATCCTGGAGCTCTTCCGGGAGGCCGCGGTACGGGGAGCGGCGAAGGCCCTGGACCGGCTGCACACCTCCTACCGCAGCCTGCGCGACGCGGGGTACCGGGGCGAACCCCAGCTCCCCACGGAGGCGCCCGTACTGACCTACCGGGAACTCCACGCGGAGGCGGCGGCGAACCATCCCGGCGATCTCAGGCAGGCGGAAGCGGAGTGGAGCGCCGAGCTGGCCGCCGGCGGGGCGGATCTCCGGGAACAGTGCATCGGGCTGGTGGAACGGCTGCTTGCCTGGCGGAATCGCGGCCCCGCCGTGGTCGTCGGACTGCTCCCGCCCTTCATGCCCTTCCGCTCCAGCTACGGCCACACCGAGGCGGAGGTGTCCCTGCGCAGGGCTGCCGCCGACACGGCACGCTACGCCCGGGACCGCTTCGGCCGGACCGTGGCGGAGATGCCCGCCTTCGGCGGCCTCTGCGACCTGAGCTATGTGGGCTGCGACATGACCCCGGCGGAGCAGCGCAGCCTGCAGGAGAACCTCCCCGGCTGGGGAGCCCTCTACAGCCTTCCACTGGAAGCCATGGAGCGGCTGCACATGCCGATCGTCAACATGGGCCCCCTGGGACGGGACGCCCATACCTGGAAGGAGCGGCTGGAACGGGACTACGCCCTGGGCGAACTCCCCCATCTCCTGCGCCGGCTCGTCGACCGCCTGGCCGCGGAGGACGCCGGCTGACACTCCGGACATCGGGGGCGCGACGACGACAGCGCGCCGTGGCGGAGGGAATCGCTCCGCCCAGGGGATTGCGACCCTTCTGTCAGGGCGACAAAAGGCTGTCCCGGGGAATCGCACAGAGGAAAAGGGGCACGGGGATCTCCGTCCCCATGCCGCGTCGTTTTGCCGTACTTCATCCGAACAGGCTATGCGGCGGGACTACCTCCGCGCCACACCACTCTCCCTGGCGGCGGCGGCCACCGCTTCGGCCACGCGGGGGACCACACGTTCGTCCAGCGGCTCGGGGATCACGAAATCGGGCCGCAGTTCCGCTTCCGGCACCAGCTCGGCCAGGGCCTTGGCGGCGGCGAGCTTCATGGGCTCGTTGACGGTGGTGGCCCGGGCCTCCAGGGCGCCCCGGAAGATCCCCGGGAAACCGAGACAGTTGTTCACCTGGTTGGGGAAGTCGCTCCGCCCGGTGGCCACCACGGCGGCACCGGCCTCCCTGGCCTCGTCTGGGTAGATCTCCGGCGTGGGGTTGGCCATGGCGAAGAGGATGGGATCGTCGGCCATGGAACGGACCATCTCACGGGTCACCAGTCCCGGCGCGGAGACACCCAAAAAGAGATCGGCCCCCTTGAGACACCCCTCCAGGCTGCCCTGCATCCCCTCGGGGTTGGTCATCCCGGCGATCTCCTCCTTGGCCCAGTTGAGGTGATCACGCCCCGGGAAGATGGCGCCGCGGCGGTCGCAGAGGGTCACGTTCTCCGCACCCTCGGAGAGCATGAGCTTGGTGATGGCCACCCCGGCGGCGCCGGCGCCGGAGACGACAATCTTGCTCTCCTTCAGCTTTCGGCCGGTGATCTTCATGGCGTTCCAGACCCCGGCCATGGCGATCACCGCCGTACCGTGCTGGTCATCGTGGAAGACAGGGATGTCCGTTTTCGCCTGGAGCTTCCGCTCGATCTCGAAGCAGTTGGGCGCGGCGATATCCTCCAGGTTGATACCGCCGAAGGAGGAGGCCGTCAGCGCCGCCACCTCCACCACCGTATCGGGATCGGTGCTGTCCACGCAGATGGGGAAGGCGTCGATGCCGGCGAAGCGCTTGAAGAGCACGCACTTGCCCTCCATCACCGGCAGCGAGGCGTCGGCGCCGATGTCGCCCAGCCCCAGAACGGCGGTTCCGTCGGTGATCACGGCCACCATGTTGCCCTTGGAGGTCACCTCGTAGAGCTCCTCCCGCTCCGCCTCGATGGCCCGGCAGGGCTCGGCCACACCGGGGGTGTAGACCAGCGCCAGGTCGCGCATGGTGTTCACGTCGATCTTGCTCTCCACCCGCAGCTTGCCGCGGTGTTTTCTGTGCAGTGCCAGCGCCTCTTCGTAGATCGATTCCTTTGCCATCGAATCCTCCTCGTTTCCTGGTAAGAGATCTTCCGTCCCGGTACGCCACCGGGGCGCCCCCTATTATGCACTATCCTCCCAGCACATTGGGCAGGAACATGATGATGTCCTGGAAATAGGTGAGGATCAGCAGATCCAGCAGCAGGATCGCCAGATAGGGGAAGATCTCCCGGGTGATCCGCTCGATCGGAATGCGCGTGATGCTGGAGACAACAAACAGGTCAAGTCCCACAGGGGGCGTGATGCAGCCGATAGCCAGGTTGACCACCATCAGGACGCCCAGAAAGACAGGGTCGATCCCCAGCGTGAGCGCCACCGGCAGCAGGATGGGCGTCAGGATGACCACCGCCGCCGAGGCGTTGACCAGGGTGCCGATAAAGAGCAGCAGAACGTTGAGAAGCATCAGAAAGACGATGGGGTTGTCGGTGAAGGAGGCGAAGGCCTCGCCGAGCCTGTGGGGAATCTGGGCGTTGGTGAGGATCCACCCGAAGAGGTTGGCCGCCCCGACGACGAACATGATCATCACCGTGCTTACGGCGGCGTTGAAGACCACCCTGGGGACATCCCTGACCTTGAGCTCCCGGTAGACGAACATCCCCACGAAGGCGCCGTAGACGGCCGCCACGGCGGCGGCCTCGGTGGGTGTGAAGATCCCCCCGTAGATCCCGCCGAGGATGATCACCGGCATCATCAGCGCCCAGACGCAGTCCTTGAAGGTCCGGCCGATCCGGGCCAGAGACATCTGCCCTTCGCCGACGTAGCCGCGCCGCTTGGAGATGAACCAGCTCACCAGGCACATGGACCCGCCCATCAGGATGCCGGGGATGAACCCGCCCAGGAAGAGATCGGCGATGGAGGCGTCGGCCACGACGCCGTAGACCACCATGGTGATGCTCGGCGGGATGACGATCCCCACCGTACCGCCGCTGGCCACCACCGAAGCGGCGAAGGACTTCTTGTAGCCCCGCTTTTCCATCTCGTCGATCAGCGCCGTTCCGATGGCCGCTGTGGTCGCCGCCGAAGAACCCGAGAGGGCGGCGAAGAACATCCCCGAAACGGCCACTACCAGCGCCAGACCGCCGGCCAGGGCCCCCACCAGTGCGCTGGCAAAGTCCACGATCCGCCGGGTGACACCCCCCGAGGACATGAAGGCCCCGGCCAGCATGAAGAAGGGCACCGCCATGAAGGAAAAGGAATCAACGGAGGTGAAGATCCGCTGGGGCACCACCATCAGGGGGAGATCGAGGATGCCCGTGAGGACCACCGCCGCGGCGAGGCCCAGCCCCACGGCGATGGGCGCCCCTGTCAGGAGCACGGCGAAGAAGGTGAGCAGAATGGTTGCTAGGACCACAAGGATCCCTCCTCTCTCTGCAGCGTCACGCCCGCTGGGTCACACCATCCGACGCTACGCATCGTGCAGCTCCGGAAGGGTCTTCTCCGCCGGTGTCAGCAGGGTTTCGAGAAACTGTTCCAGCAGGTTGAGGAGCATGGCCCCCGACCCGACGGGAATGGCGTAGTAGACATAGGACATCTTGATCTGGAGCGCCGGGGAGGTCTGCCAGACCACCCGCTGCACCATGGCCATGCCGTTCTGCAGGAGGATCACCATAAAGAGAAACGTCAGAAGATAGGCGGCGATACGGAGCGCCTTGAGGGTCTTCCCCCGGAACCGCTGCGTCAGCAGCCCCACCGTCATGTGCCGCCCCATCCGCTGGACCACGGGAATACCGAGGAAAACCGTCCAGACAAAGAGATAGCGGGCCAGCTCCTCGGAGAAGGAGAGCGAATTGTGGAAGACATAGCGCGACACCACCTGGACAAAGATGATGATCAGCATGAGGCCGAGGGAGAGCGTGATCGCCTTGCGCAATACGTAGTCGATCCACTCGTTGATACTGTGGAGAACCTTCACGGAACCCACCGTCCTTTCCGTACAGGCTCGGCCGGATCGCTCCGGCCGTACCATGGGGTGGCGGGTTCTTCCGGAACCCGCCACGGTCTGCACACAGGATGTGCCGGGGGGAATGGAGCTGGGGTGTCTAGTCTTCGATGGCCAGGATGGCCTCGATGTTGTCCTTGCCGACCTTCTCCTCGAACATGACCCAGACCGGCTTGGTGGCCTTCACGAAGGCGTCGTGGTCGATCTCCTCGACCCCGATGATCTCGCTCTTGCCGCTCTCCCGGATCTTGGTCCAGTATTCGTTTTCCAGTTCCCTGGCCAGCTGGCGCTGCCAGTTGTGGGCCTCCCAGGCGGCGTCTTTCAGGACCTCCTGCTGGTGGGGGTCAAGCTTGTTCCAGGTGATCATGCTGATACAGAGGGGCTCGGCGGCGTAGGTGTGCTGGGTCAGGGAGATGTAGTCCTGGACCTCGAAGAAACGCTTGGTGTAGATATGGGCGGCGGGGTTCTCCTGGCCGTCGACGACACCCTTCTGCAGGGCCGTGAAGAGCTCGCTGAACGCCATGGGCGTGGGGTTGGCGTCGAGGGCCTTCATCATCTCGATGTAGATGGGCTGTTCCATGACGCGGATCTTCAGGCCTTCCATGTCGGCAGGGGTCTTGATGGGGCGCACGTCGTTGGTCATGTTCCGGACGCCGTTCTCCATAAAGGCCAGCACCTTGATCCCCCGGTCTTCCAGATCCTTGGCGATCTCCATGCCCACCGTATCCAGGGCCTTGTAGGCATGCTGGACGCCGCGGAAGATGAAGGGAAGGTCAAACACGGCCACCTGGGGGAGGAAGTTGCCCAGCACCGCCGTGCTGGTGAGGGTCATGTCCACCGTTCCCAGGGTGAGCCCTTCCACGAGATCACGCTGGTTGCCCAGCTGGCTGCTGGGGAAGACCTCGATCTTCATCGCACCTTCGGAGTTCTCCTCCACCAGCTCCGCGAACTTCACCGCCCCCTGGGCGTAGGGGTGTTTGGGATCGGCGATGTGTCCCAGTTTGAGTGTCACCGTCTCCGCCGCCACCGCCGTGGTGGCCAGCGCCACGAGGCAAACAACCGCAATGAACATGACTCTGGTGAACCTGGACATCGAATCAACCTCCATGTAGCAAGAATTTTGCAACGGCTTCATTCTTGTACAGGATAGGCTGATTGACAAGATATTCGAACATAATGGTCCTTTTTGGTCATTCCGTTCATTGCCGGGGCTATTGGAGAAGGGAATACCGGTTGACGGGCCGCCCGATGTCGCGGTAGTCCGACCGCACCGTCGCCTCGCCGGTGTCGACGAGGAACTCCAGGTAGCGCCGGGCCGTCACCCGGGAGACCCCCACCCCGTCGGCGGCCTCCTGTGCGGAGAGGGGGGAGGCGCTCTCCTTCAGGCATTCGACCATGGACTTGAGCGTCCGCGGGGAGAGCCCCTTGGGGAGCTCGGGACGCACATCCTCCTTCCCCCGGCGTCGCAAAAGCGTGTCGATCTCCTCCTGTTTCAGGCCGGATCGCTCCCGCTGGAGGAGCAGGAGATCTCGCCGCGGTAGGTTTCCACCAAAGCCTTGACGTGGTAGAGACCGTACCCTCCGCTGCCGTGGGTGGTGAAGCCCTTTTCGAAGATCCGCGGGATACAGCCTTCCGGGATCCCCACGCCGTTGTCGCGGACATAGAGGATGATCTTTCCCGACTCATCGAAGATGCCGCACTCCACCGTCCGCTCCGGTCTGCCGCTCTCCAGGACGGCGCTCATGGCGTTCTCCAGCAGATTGCCCAGGACCACCACCAGGGCGTTGGTGTCGATCTCGGAACGCTCCGCCAGCCAGCTGTCCGGGGCGATGTGAAAGTCGACCCCCAGCTCCTTGCAGCGACCGGACTTGCCCAACAGCAGACCGCCGACGCCGGGATTCTTGATCCGCCTGGTGATGAAGGTCATCTGGCTCTGCTGGGTCTCGATGGCCCCGGAGATGTACTCCACGGCCCGTTCCCGCTCGCCGAGCTGGAGCATCCCCGAGATGGCGTGGAGCTTGTTGAGGAACTCGTGGTTCTGGACACGCAAGGCCTCCACGAAGCGCCGGACGCCGGTGAGCTCCTCGGCCAGCGACTGGACCTCCGTCATGTCCCGGAAGCTGGCGATGGCGCCCACCACCCTTCCGTCGCCCTTGAGGGGAAAACGATTGGTGAGGATATGGAGCGCCCCGATCCGCTGCTCCCGGTCGAGCTGCTGCTCCCCGGTGGCCACCACCTCCGGGAGCTTCGTGGAGGGGAGGAACCGTTCCACAGGCTGCCCGATCGCCGCGTCGTCCAGTTCCAGCATCTCCTTGGCTTTGCTGTTCAGGTGGGTGATCCGGCTCTGCTCGTCCACGGTGATGATCCCGTCCCGGACGGAGTTGAGCACCGCCTCCCGTTCGCTCAGCAGAAGGGCGATCTGGTAGGGCTCCAGGCCCCGGGTGTCCCGCTTGATGTTGTCGGCCAGGAAGGCCGCCCCGCAGGCGCTCACGCCCAGCCCCAGCGCCAGTGCCACCAGCAGGTTGCGGTTCAGAGACCGGCGCATGGCGACGATGCTGTCCATCAGGATGCCCACCGAGACGGCCCCCACCACCTTCCCCTCCCGCAGGATGGGGACGAAGGCCCGCATGGAGGGCCCCAGGGTCCCCACCGACCGGGAAACATACTCCTTCCCCTCCAGCGCGGGGCCCTCGTCGCCGCCGACGAAGGTCCTGCCGATCCGCTCCGACACGGGGTGGGAGTAGCGGACGCTCTGCCTGTCGATCACCACGACAAATCGAACACCCGTCCGCTTCCGGATGCCGTCGGCCACCGGCTGGATCACCGCTTCCGCCCCCGGCCTGCCCACATTCCTCCGGACCACGGGGATGGAGGCCACACTGCGGGCCAGATTCAGCGCCTCCTCGCCGAGGCGTTCGATGTGGGGCTCCACCAGCACACTCTCGGCGACAATGCCCACAACCACCAGGCTGACCAGAAAGACTGCCAGCGTAAAGAGCACAATCTTGGCCTTCAGTCCCAGCGGCCGCCTCGTCTGGCGCATCGCGCCGCCGGTTCCATTCTTCATTCCTCTCTCCAGCAACGACAGGCACCCCTTTCCCAACAGCAGTCGGCGCCCCTTGAGACACCTTGCACCTATACTACCTGATTCCTGCGTTGGGACGGAGCGTTCCGGAAGGGAAGATATGCCCCAACAAGGGAATGGTGCGGTCATCCGGTACGGCAGGGAGCCCGAACGTGTACAATAGTCAGCACATCTCATCCGGACATCCACGGCAACAGACGAGAAAGGACGAGTCTCATGCTCTACAGAAGGGTACCCAAAACGGGAGAAGAGCTGTCGATCCTCGGCTACGGATGTATGCGCTTCCCCACCAGGGACGGAAAGATCGACGAGCCGAAGGCCACGGAACAGCTCCGCTACGCCATCGATCAGGGGCTCAACTATGTGGACACCGCCTATCCCTACCATAACGGCCAGAGCGAACCCTTTCTGGGCCGGGCGCTCGCCGAGGGCTACCGGGAACGGGTCCATCTGGCCACCAAGCTGCCCCCCTGGTCGGTGGGCAAACGAACGGACATGGACCGCATCCTGAAGGAACAGCTCGACCGGCTGCAGACAGACCGGATCGACTTCTACCTGCTCCACGCCCTGGACCGGGAGAAGTGGGACAATCTTCTGCAGCTCGGCGTGCTGGACTTTCTCGACGAGAGCAAGGAGAAGGGCCTGGTGCGGAACGCAGGCTTCTCCTTCCACGACGGACCAGAGGTCTTCAAGGAGATCGTGGACGCCTACGACTGGGAGTTCTGCCAGATCCAGTACAACATCATCGACGAGCACTTTCAGGCCGGCGTCACGGGGCTCCGCTACGCCGCCGAACGCGACCTCGCCGTGATCGTCATGGAGCCCCTCAAGGGGGGCAACCTCGCCCATCCCGTCCCCCCCTCGGTCCAGGCGGTCTGGGACAGGGCCGAACCGCAGCGTTCCCCCGCGGAGTGGGGACTGCGCTGGCTCTGGAACCAGCCGGAGGTCACCGTGGCCATCTCGGGGATGAACGACGACGAACGGATCAGACGCAACATCCGTATCGCCGGCGAGATGCAGCCCGGCACCCTCACCGACGGCGAGCTGCAGCTCATCAGGGAGGCCGCCGAGGAGTACCGCCGTCTCACCCCCGCCGCCTGCACCGGCTGCCGCTACTGCATGCCCTGCCCGGCAGGCGTGGATATCCCCACCTGCCTCTCCTTCTACAACCGGTACGCCATGTTCCCCCAGAGCCGCACCGAAGCGAAACGGCAGTACTTCATGATGCTCGGCGGCGCGCTGGGCAAGAAAGGGCACGCCTCGATGTGCGTGAACTGCGGCAAGTGCCTGGAGCTCTGCCCGCAGCAGCTGCCCATCCCCGATCTGCTCGGGGAGACCGCCGACAAACTGGAGGGCCGCCGGTTTCGGGTGATGCAGATGCTCACCAAACCAATGCTCACACTCCACCGGCTGAAAAACCGTTTCCGCCGATAGCAAGAGACCCTGTCAGAGAGGAGATCAGCATGTACAGTCCGACAACAGCCACGCTCGGTCCCTTCCGCCGGGGAGGCCGTCTCTGATGCGCGTCCTGGTCACCGGAGGCTCCGGCTTTCTGGGCATCAACCTGATCCGGCATCTCCTGCAGCGGGGGGACAGTGTCACCAACCTGGACATCGCCCCCTTCAGCTACCCCGACTGCGCCGGAAGGATCGAGAGCATCCAGGACGACATCCGCAACCCCGAAGCGGTGCGGCACTCCATGGAGGGCGCCGATGCAGTGGTCCACTGCGCCGCGGCGCTCCCCCTCTACAGCGAGGAGGACATCCGCTCCACCGATATCCAGGGGACACGCAATGTCATCGACGAGGCCCGCCGCCGGGGCGTGCGGCGTTTTGTCCACATCTCCTCCACCGCCGTCTACGGCGTCCCCGAGGTCCACCCCATCTACGAGGACCATCCGCTGGTCGGCGTGGGGGCCTACGGCACCGCCAAGATCGAGGCGGAGGAGGTCGTCCGGGGCTACAGGAACGAGACTACAGACGTGACCATCCTCCGGCCCAAGTCCTTCGTGGGCCCCGAACGGCTGGGTGTCTTCGCCCTGCTCTACGACTGGGCGCACACAGGCCACAACTTCCCCATCCTGGGGCCCGGCGACAACCCCTACCAGCTTATGGACGTAGCCGACCTCTGCGACGCCATCGGTCTCTGCCTCGACCTGCCAGGAGAAGCGGTGGACGACACCTTTAACATCGGCGCCGGGGAGTATGCCACACTGAAAGAGGACTTCCAGGCCGTGCTGGACGCCGCCGGCCACGGCAAACGGATCGTCTCCATCCCTGTCAGACCGGCCCTGGCGGTGCTCAAGACACTGGAGAAGCTCGGCATGTCGCCCCTCTACCAGTGGATCTACGACACGGTCTTCCGGGAGTCCTTCGTCTCCATCGACAAGGCACAGCGGCAGCTCGGCTTCGCACCGCGCTACTCCAACCAGGACGCCCTGGTGCGCAACTACCGCTGGTACGTAGACAATCTGGAGAGCTTCCAGGATACCTCCGGCGTCTCGCACCGGGTCCCCTGGAAGCAGGGGCTGCTCTCGCTGGCGAAGGTCTTTTTCTAGGCCTCAGTCTGCCTCCCCAGCCCCACGTGGGTGGCCTCCGGCTGCGAATCAGGAGGAACAGACGCAAGGCGTTCCTCCGCATACAGGGCATCGCCGTACAGCAAAGCGCCTGCAGGAC
>JAIPGA010000046.1 GCA_021736445.1 Synergistales bacterium
GGCCACGCCCCCCTGCAGCGACTCTACCTGAACGCCCTCGCCAGGCCGGAAGGGGGCGGCGATCCCGGCCATGATGATGCCCTTCTCGCCGTTGATCAGGGGGTACTCGGCGTCGGGGGTGAAGCCCGCAACAGGCAGTTCCTGTCCCGCTTCCACGTACCGCTTGACGGCGCCGCTGCCGTGCTCCTCGTTGGTGCCGGCCATGATCCGGATGCGCCGTTCCGGGGCAAATCCCTCGTCGGCCAGGACCTTCAATGCGTAGAGAGCGCAGACCAGCGGCCCCTTGTCGTCCAGCACGCCCCGTCCGTAGAGCTTGCCGTCACGCTCCTCGGGGTCGTAGGGCGGCGAGCTCCAGCCTTCGCCCTCGGGGACCACGTCCACATGGCCCAGCACGGCGATCATCTCCTCGGCCTCCGGGTCGCCGTATTCGACCCAGCCCACCATGTTCTCGAAGCAACCGGTGCGGAAGCCCATACGGCTTCCGATCTCCAGAAAGGTCTCCAGCGCCTTCCGCGGCCCCGGGCCGTAGGGCGCACCCTCCTCGGGTCCACTCCCCACGCTGGGGACCGCCACCAGTTCCCTGACGGTCTCCACAATCCCGGGGCGCAGGGCCTCGATCCGTTTCCGCATAGCTGTCATAGAATCGCCGCAACGCCGCTCCGGACGCTGCCGCTCTCCCCCTTTGTCGTTGAGGTTCCGGGGAACAGCCTTCCCCACCAGTAGGATACACGAAAGCGGGGCCCATCTCCCGCGGATTTGACAGCCCCCGGGAAAGGGGATAGGATATCGGCTATCATTGTACAGATAGCGTAGTGAGGTGCCAAACATGGCAGGTTGTTTCAGGACAGTCCACACCATCAATCCGTGTGTCCCGCCGGTAGTCGGTCACCGCAGTGCCCGGAGCGGGCCGCCTGTGTCCTGAACGCACCGAAAGCGCAGCAGGAGGACATACAGGGCCATCGCCTTCCGGGGCGGTGGCCCTTTCTGTATGGTCACTCAACTATCACGGGGAGGGGTCACAAATGGAACAGGAAAAGCACTGTCGCGTCGCCATCATCGGAGCGGGTATCGTCGGGGGATCCATCGTCGATGCCCTGGCGCCGTTCTGCCGGATCACGGCAACCCGGAGGAAGGAGGAACGCCTCAAGGGATTCCGTGAAGCGGGCATCGATGCCACCACCGACAACCGGGAAGCGGCCCGGGAGGCCGATGTCGTCCTGGTGTGCGTCAAGCCCGGACAGGTGGTGCCCGTCCTGCACGAGATCGCACCGGAGGTGGGGGGGAAACCGGTGGTCTCCTTCGCCGCAGCCATCTCGCTGGATATTCTGAAAAAGGCGGCACCGGAGGCACACATCGCCAGGGCCATGACCAACGTGGCCGTGCGCGTCCGTAAGGGCTACACCCTCTACACGCTTTCAGAGGACTACGGAACCGGGGAGGCCACCACGGTCGCCTCTATCCTGGGGTATCTCGGCGAGATCCAGCCGGTGGAAGAACAGTATCTCGATGTGCTCACGGCCATGTCGGGCTCCGGGCCGGCCTACATCTTTACCGTAGTGGAATCCATGGTCTACGGCGCCCTGCGGGAAGGCCTGCCCAGGGATCTTGCCCTCCAGGCGGCGGCCCACACGGCCATCGGTGCCTCCCACCTGTTGCTGGAATCGGGGGAGCACCCCGCGGAGCTTCGGGACCGGGTGGTCACACCGGGAGGGGTCACCATCGACGGGATCTACGAACTGGAGGAGAGCCGCATCCGCACGGCCTTCATGAAGGCCATCAGTGCCGCATCCTCCAGGGCCAGGGTACTGGCGGACCAGGCGAGGGAGCAGGCGCGGGAAGAGGCCGGTATGTAAGCAAGGCCGGGAAGAGCGAAACTCTTCCCGGCCTTTTACGC
This sequence comes from Synergistales bacterium, assembly GCA_021736445.1. Classification (NCBI taxonomy): domain Bacteria; kingdom Thermotogati; phylum Synergistota; class Synergistia; order Synergistales; species Synergistales bacterium. The sequence continues at coordinate 1,895 of JAIPGA010000046.1, forward strand.
TACGTTTCCTGAGACTACGATAAGCTTCTACAAGCTGCCTTAGTGCTCGTATCCAATAGCCTTTTTGACCCTGTCGAAGTATTCCTTGCCGATATCCTTCTCGATCTCAGGCCATACCTCTTCGCGGACCCTCTCAGCCATGGCGTTGAGCTGATCCTGGTTAAAGGTGACAATCTTGATGCCTTCGTCGGCAAGTTTGTCCATATTTTCCTCTTCGGCAGCTTCGGCTTCGCCCCATCGCTTCTCTTCAAGCTTCCTGCCCATTTCCGTCAGCAACTTCTGGTCTTCCTCGGAGAGGCTCTCCCAGAGGTCCTTGTTCATGTACCACCACCACATCTCGAAGTGGTCGTTGACGGCATGATACTCGGTCAGCAGGTCACGGAAGTTGGCGTAGTAGCCTTCAGCACCGCCGCCGATAACGCCCTCGACGATGTTGGTCTGCAGAGCCGTAAAGGCCTCTGCCCAGGGAATCGGTGTCGCCAGGTATCCAAGGGATTCAGCGGTGAGCTCGAAGGATTTGATCGGCGGCACCCGGATCTTCACCTTCTTCGGCACAGTGGGATCGCCGGGTGAGGGGACGGAGGTCATCAGACCGATCCCGCCGTAGTAGCAGGGCCATCCGGAGATGAGATGGATGTTCTCGTTCTCCCGCAGTACCTCTTCCACTATCTTGTAGACTTCGCCCTCTGGGCCGAAAAGTTGCTCCGCCTCTTCATAGTTCGTTGCAATATAGGGTGCGGCGGGAAGGTTGAGGGCCTTGCTGACCGTGGTCCCAAGGCAGGCGAGCTGCATCTCCACGGCACCCATGGAGACACGCTCCTGGACCACCGTGTAGTCGCCGAGCTGGCCGGCCGGATAGACTTCAATCGCGAAGTCGCCGTCGGATTTCTCTTCAATCTGGTTGACGAGCCAGTTCACATCCTTGTCAATGTCCGTACCTGTCGGACGGATATGCCCGATCTTCCAGTTGTACTCGGCAGCAAGGGCCGCCCCTGCCGTCACGGTGACCATTACAATTGCCAAAACCAGACCAATTACATACCATTTGCCCTTCATTGCTCTACCTCCTCTTTCTTCAGCCTTCTCCTTCGGTGAATCTCTGCACACTCGCGCTCTTGGTTTCTCTCGGCATGCTCCCCCTCAAGGCTTTTCTCATCACCCCCTTTCAATCCATTCCCTTCACTGGTTACTCGAAAAAGGAGTACCGCGTACCCATCCCCCTCTCCAGGGCCTTTTGATAGGCCAAAGAGGCGACGGCTACGTCCATTGCCCCCGTACCGATGGGGATGCACATAATGCGTTCCCCAGGTGACTCCCGGCCTTTCTTTGTACCGGTCACGACCTCGCCAAGGGTGGCATAGATGTCTTCACTGCCCAGGCGCCCCGACTCGCTGACCTCTTTCAGTGCCCCCCGGTGGAGACACTGGTCTATGTGATCGACGATGATTTTGTCCACAGAAAGGACAAGATCATCGGCACACTCCCTGAATGAACCCATCGGGCAGACCGTCATTCCTTCTTTGACGAAATCGTTGGTGATGAATTTGTTCCGTGCGTGTGTTACGGAAACAAGCACATCCGCGCCTTCAGCCGCCTCCTCGGGGGAAGAAGCTTTGTGTATCGGCGCCTTCACTTTATCCCCCATTTCATCGGAGAAGCGCTGAAGTGCTTCTTCAGATATATCATACACCTGATAGGCCTGAACATCGAAAACAGAAGAAATGGCAAGGACCTGTGTACGGCCCTGCGCTCCCGCTCCATACAGGCCGATAGTGGGATGTTTTACATCGTTCAGGAGATACTTGAGCGCAACCGCTGCCTGGGCGCCGGTACGGAGGTTTGTGACAAGCATGCCGTCCATGGCAGCGAGGAAGTGACCATTATTGGGATCCACCAGCAGAACAAGGCCATTGATATAGGGAAGACCCTGTTTGGGGTTGTTCTCCCATCCTCCAACCCACTTCAGCCCAGCTGTCTGCTGCCACCCTACGTACGCCGGCATGGCGTTCATACCCGCCATGAAGGGAAGGCCGCTCGGCCCGTCACCAAGATCAAGGTGCACCTTCGTCGGATTGATGACTGTTCCTTCACCCATGCCGCGGAAGGTCCGTTCAACGCTCTCCACGACCTCCGGCATGGAGATGACCTCCTCCAGTTCATGCCGCTTCAGAAGCAGAGTTTCCATAATTCCACCCCCACCATCTAACGTGCGTCCATTTGCCTATGCAAACTCGTAGAAACCACCGAGTCCCTGTTCCTCCGCTCGCTGCAGCACGATACCGGCAACGGCGATGTCCATCGCTCCTGTCCCTATGGGGATGCAGAGGACATTATCGCTCTCCTCCACCTTACCCGGAGCCTTCCCGGCGACAACATCGCCGATGGTTGTAAAGATATCCTTTTCCGTGATCCTGCCTGCCTCGCTGAGCTCCTTCAGCGCACCCCGGTGCAGGCACTGCCCCACGTGGTCGACGATGATCTTGTCGGCCTTGAGAATGCTTTCGTCGTCACACTCCTGGTAGGAGCCCATGGGGAAAAGCTTGGTCTCCGGCTGCAGCCATTCCCGCTTGACGAACTTGTCCTTGGATTGGGTCACGCAGATCACCGCGTCCCCTTGGGCCGCTTCTTCGGGGCTGTCGGCAATGATAATGTCGCCTTTGACGAGACCCTGCATATCCTCCTTGTAGCGATTGCTCGCCTCTGTGTTGATGTCATAGACATGGACCTCATCGATAGTAAAGAGCTCAGCAATGGCCATGGTCTGGGTATGCCCCTGCATGCCGGCCCCGTAGAGACCGATCTTTATATTCTTTTTGCTGGGATAGAGATACTTCAGAGCAACCGCCGTCTGGGCCCCGGTACGGAGGTTGGTAATGTGTGCTCCGTCCATAACGGCCTTGAAATCGCCTACTTTTGGGTTCAGAAGCAGGATCAGAGAGGTGATGTAGGGAAGCCCCTGCTTGCGCCGCTCGCCGAGGAAGCCACCCGCCCACTTGATCCCGGCGATATCCTGCCATCCCACATATGCGGGCATGGCGTTCATGAAGCCCTCGTAGGGCGGAAAAGGCGCCGTTTCTCCGAGGTCAAGGCCGACCTTTGTCGGGTTGACGACAGTCCCCTCTCCCATCCCACGGAAGGTCTTTTCCACAGCATCAACCACGTCTTTCATGGTGATTAGCCCTTGCACCTCTTCCTGGCTCAGCAACTTCGTCTGAAACATACAACTCCCCCCTGACTGGTTATTCTTTATTTCTTCACTATGAACCGCTCTTCGCCTCGCCGGCGGCACCTCCGGCGAGGCGGGCCAGCCACTCCTCCTTCAGGCGATGGGCCGTCTTCGTGCTCCCCAGGCCTCCAATTGTCGTATCCCTGAGTTCCTCCGGCAACAGTGTCTGCACGTTTAGCAATGCGTCGATGACCTCGTCAGGCGGTATAACGCTTTTGATACCTGCGCAGGCCATATCGGCTGCCGAAAACGCATTGGCGACCCCCACTGCGTTCCTTTTGATACAGGGCACTTCCACCGGTCCGGCCACGGGGTCGCAGGCCAGGCCGAGCATGCTCTTCAGCGCCAGCGCAAAGGCCTCGGCGGTCTGCTCAGCCGCACCTCCCCCGATATGGGCGAGGGCGGCCGCCGCCATCGCCGACGCTACGCCGATTTCCGACTGGCACCCTCCCATGGCACCTGAAACAGGCGCTTTCGCGGCGACGAGTACACCGAATATACCCGCCACCAGAAGTCCTTCGACAATTTTTCCCTCTTCGACATCCATCAATTCGGCCACACTGGCCAGTGCTCCCGGAAGCACTCCGCAGGATCCCGCTGTCGGAGCGGCACAGACCTTCCCCATGGAGGCATTGACCTCCATGCTGGCAATAGCCTTGGCTATGGCCAGCGAAACCACAGGCCCGGAAAGAGTGTCAGCTCTTTTGTATCTCTCAAAAAGACGGTGCGCGTCATCACCGGGCATGATGCCCCCCACCATGGGGTTGTCCCCGCAAAGCCCCCTGTCCGCCGCTTCCTGCATCACCTTCCACACCATCTGAAGGCGGTCATGTACTCCCTGAGGCGCAAGGCCGCTCCTGCTCTTTTCAAACTCTTCCAGCACAGATACCAGAGAAACATTCTGCTGATGGGCATGCTCAATCATTCGTTCAATTGTCGTAAAGGGCGGCTCATAAGGCGCAGCAGCATAATACTCGTACAGGGAAGGAAGCGACCTTACCCGCACCACCCCAGCAATTGCACCGAGGAATTGGAGCAGTTTCTCTCCTGGGGGCTCTTTGACCTGGCATGTCACCAGATCCCACCGGGCCCCTTCGTGGAGTGTGCAGGATTTGTGGAGCTTCTCCTTCAAGGATTCCGCCGCGCTGCCCCCCTTGCCGGCCTCACAGAACAACAGAAGCAGCGGTTCCTTCCCGTGAAGGTCCACAGAAACCCCGTCCACCGAAGCGATCATGATTTCCCCGCCGCCTACGGTCACACTCTCTATTTCCAGGCTCACCCCGCCGCCGGCAAGGCTGAGCTCGATGGTATTGGGGTTCTTCCCCGCCGTTTTTTCAGGATGAATTGCCACCTCTATTCCCTGTTGCTCAGCTCTCTTTCTCGCCACAGCAATGGCAGGATCATCAATAGGCATCCCGAGCAGCCCCGCAATGACACCAGCGTCGGTCATATGTCCCTGGTAGGTCTCCGCAAGGGAGCCGTACATGGTGACGTCCACCCCTTCGGGCTGCCCGCCAAAAATCCACCGCGCCATTAACCCGATTCGGACTGCCCCTGCCGTGTGTGAACTGGAAGGTCCTGTCATTACCGGACCAAGAACATCAAAGATACTCATCAGTTCGCTGTGGATATCCATGGAATCCCCCCGCTCCTAACCGACAGTGCCTGTTTTAATATAGTGGAGGAGTCCTTCAGCATCGGAAAAGTCTGCTCCGATAGAAGATAGCGTCCTCCCCTGCCGGCGGAAGTCCGTGGCGTTCACCGTACCGGCCAGCGTGATGATACTTTCGATATGGGGACAGGGAACCCCGGCCTTGGCTCCAAAAGAGGCTACAGGAACAAGGAGATAGGGCACGTCCTCTGTCAGGTATCTGTGGGAGAGCGTTCCGGGGGCATCCGCTCCATGCTGCGAGTAGACCCTGTTGTTCTGGAGAGCATCATAGAGTGTCTCCCCCTGCAGTCTGTAGGTTCGTTTCATCCACTCCAGTTCCGACTCAAGGGAGAGCCCCAGGGTGCTGCCTATGGCGAGACGCTCACCGTCCATGGCCTCGACAACCTTGCAGACCGAAGGACTCATGCCGTCCGTGTAAAAACGGAAGGAATCCTGCGGTGACTCGATCCGGGCCGCATTCATGATCATGGTTGGGCAGTGGACAATCATATTGAGATTGGAAAAGGATGTTTCAAGCACGTTCTGCGCCCCAATAAGGGGAATGGGGAAAAACTCCTTGACAGCTTCTATCACCTCACTGCTTTTCTGCGAGGGGAAGACACCTATGGTGACATCGGTTTTCACACCCCATATATCCACAACACCGGGCTCCACCTGACGGCACGCATAGGGCAAGGTGTTGGTCTCAGCCAGAGTCGGCCGGTTTATCTGACCTTCCTCCTCTACCCACAGTGCCATTTCCAACGTACCGAAGTTACCAGGGATAAAAAGCACCGTTTCCACGTTTTCAAGGTAGGGCCGGGCCATACGCATCATCGGCCGCTGGGCGAAGGAGGGCGCAACCAGGATCACCACGTCGGCCCCGTCAAGAGCTTCCGAGGGGGAGGTGGTCACACACTGGATTTTGCCGAATGCTTCCAGGGCTCCCTTGAGCTCCACACCTCCCCGGCTATGTATTGCCCTCACTTTTTCCTCAAAATCAGGATGTTCCAACAACCGCACGGGGAAGCCGTTACACGCAATATGACCAGCCAGCGCTTGACCTCCATTTCCTGCCCCTATTACAGCTATAGTCGGACTCATTTGCCTCCCCCCTCTCTAGGAAATCCCCAGGCGCCCTGGCACAATGGCCAAGAGCCGCCTGGGCTCTCCATATTGAAGCTAATTCACGTATCCCAGGACAGTGGGAAGCCACATGGAAAGGGGCTCCCAGTAGGTAGTGAGGAAGACCACCGGGACATACCCAAGGAGCAAAAATATCATTGTTGGCTTCAGAATATCTGTAAACTCGCAGTTTCCTACCCGCATTCCAAGGTACAGTATGCTTGCGTAGGGGGGTGTCACGCCGCCCATGGCCAGGTTTGTTCCCATAATCGCCGCAAGCTGGATCGGGCTCATTCCCATCTGCTGGACAAGGGGCAGAAGAAGCGGAGCGAGCAGAATGATACCCGTAACATCATTGACAATCATCCCAACAACAAAAAGGAAAATATTGATGAACAGCAGAATGAGAAAATAGTTATCAGTTAGAGCAAACACCGTCTCCACAATCATCTGCGGTACCCGAAGCATTACGTAGGTCTGGCTGAGGATCAGCGTAAAGATGATCATGGTCATAATCGCACCGACCGATGTTGCCGCCTCTCTGACAACAGGCAGAAAAGTGCTCGGTTTGAGGCCCTTGTAGATAAAAAATCCTATGGGAAGAGCGAGGATTGCGGCAACAGCCGCCGCCTCGGTGGGGGTGAACACTCCACCGTAGATACCACCGAGAATGACGACAGGAATCGCTAGCGCCGGGAGAGCCCGCACAAAACGAATGGGGATCTCCCTACGCTTTTTGGCGAGGACTTCCGGATCCTCCAGCACGAGGCTGGGCATTTTTTTGGCCCAGACAAGATTGATCGTGGAGAAAAGGGCGGTAATGAGGACACCAGGCCCTACCGTTGCCAGGAAACAGGCAAGGATGGACGTCTCCGTGATCCACCCGTAGATAATCATGATGACGCTGGGAGGGATCAGGAGACCGAGGATGGAAGAAACGGTCACAAGCGCCGTGGCGTACCCCCGGGGATAGCCCCGCTCCACCATGCGGGGAATCATGATCGGGCCTGTCGCGGCGACGCCGGTAAAGCCACTGCCTGAAATGGCGCCGATAATGGCACAGGTTACGGCGCAAACCACACCGATGCCGCCTCGTATCCTTCCCACAAAGATGTCCACAAAGTTCAGGAGCTTGTCGGCGATGCCGCTGTTGGCCATCAAGACCCCCGCAAAGATAAAGAGAGGGCTGGCCAGAAGCACCATGTTGATCATCTGGTTGAAGCCCCACATCATCATGCTCGCCATGGAGACGCCACCGAAGACACTCATGAAGAAGAGAGCGCCACCAAAGCAGAACGGCAGAGGGACACTCATGACGAGGAGGAACACCAGGATAATAAAATCGATAAGGACAACTGTCGTTAATTCCATGACGTTCAGCCCCTTTTCTCCTGCAGCATGGTTTTGAGACCCAGCACATACTGCCCGAGCTCAACTGTCGTGTATATGGCCATGAGGACCAGGCAGATAAAGAGCGCACTCTCACCGATAAAGAGCGGAATGTAGAGCATGTTGCTCAGCTTCCAGACCTTCAGTGAATAGAGGAAATACTCGTAGGCCCAGTAGGTGAGCCAAAGACAGATGGCCAAGGATATCGCCGACTTGATGATCTTCAACCATTGTAGCTTAAATGGGTTTTTGATATAGACGCTGACTACGTTACATTCGATATGCTTCTTTTCCATCGAAGCATTTGCGCCGCCCAAAAGGTACAACCATATCGCCGGGAAAAGGATCAGCTCCTCGATTCCCATAAGTGGTACTTGCAGGACATAACGCAGAATGACCTGCACAAACATAAGTATTGTTACCCCCATGATCAATACAAAGAGTATGAGCCCCTGAACCGTATACACGAGTGACCAGATATTGCGCACAAAACGCGGTATCGCCATACTGCCCCTCCTCTCTGTTGCTATCTACAACCAGAAACCGATGCGCTGCGTTATCCCTACCATTGCTCTCAGATCTCGGAGCAATGCGCCTCCGCTCCCTTGAGAACAAACTCAAGGTCCAGTACGGCGTAGTCTTCCTCCAAGGACATATCGATCCGCCGATCCCTCATCGCCATGTGCACCCGGTCGATACTGTCGACCACCGCCTGTATCCCCCGTGCGTCGACCTCTCTCCCACCTGAGTGCCTGAGCAGAAGCGAGCGGTAGGGATTGCAGACAAGCCGGATACTCCCCGCCAGCGGGTGCGTCACAAGCCTGTAGCCCTCTTCGAGGTACTGCAGCGACCTGTTCAGCACATCAATGGCGTTTCCCTCCACCGCCACTGTCCGGCCGCACCTCCGGATCACCAGGGGATTGTTGGTGAGCAGGACCTCATCCAGCGCAATTCCGGCCATCTAGCCATCGCCTCCTGCGACAGCGGGTTCGCCCTTCCGGAAGACCCGCTGTTCCTCCAGGGACGTGCAGACCGCAGCAAGCGCCCTCTGGAGCAGCTCCATCCGTATCTCCATCTCTTCTTCATGGTTTTCTGATGAAGGGTCGCCCACCGGGTGGGGGATGGCGACCCCCTGGACGATCCGATTGGCACCGACGGTCAGGGCGATACTCGGGATCGCCGTGATCAGCGCGGCAGGCAGACCCGCCCGCTCCAGCTCTCTCGCCAGCGTTGCGCCGCAACGCGTTCCGGTCCCTCAGGTGGAGGTCATCACCACAGCCTGCACACCCTCGTTGACGAGCATCTCCGCGATCTCCCGGCCGTACCGTTCGGCGGAGGCGACGGCCGTTACGTTCCCGACGGTGACAAAGTACCTGTCCAGCAGGGCGCGGAAGGCTCCCGCGCGCTCCAGACGCCGCATCCCGTCAAGGGGCAGGACCCTGTCGGGGGCCTCATTGGCCGGTACGGGATCGTAGCCGCCGTGGGCCACCTCGAAATCTCCTGCCGGCAGGGAGTCAAGACCGACGAGGGAGTAGGAACACCACTTGGAGGCATTGTGGGCCTCGATTCTGTCGGGGTTGCCCCGGGGGACGATGCCCCCTTCCGTGCCTATGGCCAGCAGGGCATCCTCCAGCCTCTCCAGGGGCGGCGCCGGTGGAACGTGGTCGAAGACCGGCATGGGAAGCTCCGTCGTGAAGGGTTCTCCGTCGAGCTTGTGCAGCAGCATCCGCACAGCCCTGACGGATCCCCTGACATCCCTTCTCGTGTTGACCCTGATCCCCCGGGGGAAGTAGCCTTCCTCTTCCGGGGCTCCAAGGCCCCCTTCGTCGAGCAGACGCAGCGCCATGCCAATCATCTGCGGCAGAACGCTTCTCATCTTGCTCGCCGAATCCCCCGTTCGGAGGATATAGGCGTATTTCCTGCCCATCTCGACACCGGGGTTCGCCTCGTGCATCCCCGAAACGGCGGGGATGGCCAACTCCCGGGTGACGGCGGAGCAGAGCGATGCGCAGGCGGTCCCGTAGCGCCCCGCCGCGAAGGCGGGCCCCGCAACGAGGAGATCCGGCGCGACCTCCCGGACCCGGGGGAGTACGGTTGCGACGAAGTCCTCGGGGTGTTCCGCGGCGTAGTTGTCCCCGCACACGACGGTACGCAGGATACGCAGACGCCCCTCGGAACGACGTTCCAGCTCGCTCCCGAAACCGATGGCTCCATCCCGGAAGAAGGGCGGCTCGTTGGCGCTGTGCTCGCCGCCGATACCGGCGAAAAACTGGTTCATGTAGTGCAGGACCCTGAATTGCTTCATCCCAGACACCTCTGCTTCCCGGCTAAATCGCCCTGGTGGTGAGATTTTCGGCACCCAGTTCGTTGGTCGAACCCATGATGCCGGCGATCTCCAGCTCGATGGAGCCGTCCTCGCGCAGGCTTCCGGAGTGCCCGCCGGTGATCCGCTCCACAGCTTCGAGATGGCCGATCGTCTCGTCCATGGGCGGCAGGACCACCACCTCGTTCCCGTTGCCGCCTGTCACCACCGCGTCGGCCTCTTCGGTGATATCGGCAAGCCCCGGCGAGGCGCCATCCCTCCCGGCGTATTCGTCGGTGACGAGCACCGTTTTGATCCCGGCCTGTTCCAGGAGTCGGGTGGTCAGCATCAGGTCGCTCTCCGGGTTTCCGCCGCCGTCCTCGGCCACAATGGCCCCTTCGGCGCCCAGATAGCGGGCCAGTTTCAGCACCTGCAGGCTGTTCCGCTTTTTCTCGGCGAAGGCCGTCCGCACCGGCTGGGCGATGATGCCCAGGAAGGCCAGGCTCTTTCCGTGTTCCGCGAAGAGATCCTCGATGATCGGGTCCTGCTGGTGGTGGTAGGTGGTGTGCTTGTGACAGGGCGCGGCGCAGTTGCCGCTCACCAGGGCCCCATCCATATGCTCCGTGGGCGTCATCACGAACGGCAGCGACGCCTGCCGGACATTCAGCCCGTAGAGATGGTTGTCGTGCAGCAGCCCCTGGGCGAGGACCTGCCGGACATAGACCACCCTGTGGAGACCCCGGTACCGTGCCGACATTTCCGGGAGCGTCTCGAGAGGATAGTGGGTTTCCTCGAATTCCTCTGCTTCCGGTGCCGCCTCGCCGAGTTGCCGGGCCGCCTTGATCCCGGCCTCCCTGACGGCCCGTTCGTGGTCGTGCTTCCCGATGCCTTCCCTGGGCTCGATCACCACCACGAGATTGCAGAGCCTCGAAAAGAGCGAGTAGGCCGCACCGGGCCCGGACATATCGATAAGTCCCTCCTGGAAGTTCACCAGCTTTCCGGAGGTCACCACACCGACCCCGTCCAGAAAGGCGGTCGTCCCCTCGCCGGCGAGCGCCTCGACCTCTCCGCCCAGCGAACCCGGGAAGACCGAACCCGCCCCGTGGAGCTTCACGGCGGGCGCGATCACATCCTTGACCGGGATGACCCTCTTCGACTCCCCCGGCCTGGCAACCTTCAGCGACACCGAATCGATATGGGGGTCCTCCAGGATCTCCCGACACAGCCTCTCTTCATCCACAACCAGAGTGGAACCCTTCAGTGTCGTCTTCTCTCCGAGGACGACATCCGTAACCCTGATCCTCCTGAGCGCAAAAAATCCGGGGGGCGCGGAGAGGTTTCCTTTTGCCTGTTCTGTCATCCCGGTCTGTCTGTGCACGTCTCTCACCTCATCAGCACAAATGGTTTCACGGAACACTCGGACAAAGAACATCCCCTGTCGCGGTGGACAATCTGCAACGTCGCGATACAATGCCTTTGGCGTACGTCATTGTGGTCTTGTCTGGTTGTCAGACAGCTTCGTTGTGGATACACTCTACCGTACCAGAACAGCCACGTCAACCAGACAGTGCATCCTCTTTGTAACCGAATGGGAGTGATCTTTTGGAAAGCCACCCCTACCTCAAACCGCTGAAAAAGAAAAGCGTCGCCGACGAGGTGCTGCTGCGGATGATCGAGGCGATCAAAGCAGATACCTGGCGGGGGGGAGAGGCCATACCGGGTGAAACCGCGCTGGCCGAGATGTTCCAGGTCAGCCGGGCCTCCGTGCGGGAGGCGCTGCGGGTACTCTCCTTCTTCCGGATCATCGAGTCCCGCCCCGGCCGGGGACGGGTGCTGGCCGAGAACTACCCCACGCTCCTGGCCAACACCGAACTGATGCGGGCGCTCAACAACGCGCCGCCGCTGGACGAGCTCTTCGAACTGCGTCTCGTTCTGGAAACGGAGGTCGCCGGCTGGGCCGCCCAGCGGGCTGCGGGAGAGGACATCGCCAGACTTGAAGCGATTCTGCGTCAGCCGGCGGAGAAGGAGCCGCCGACAGCACCCAGCGATATCCTGGGCAGTCCCTTCCACCGGGCGCTGGCGGAGATCAGCGGCAATCAGCTGCTCATCAAGGTGATCGATTCCATCCACCTGGAGCTCGCCTACCAGCGGATCCAGTTCGCCCGGCTGACCGAAACGGACCTGGCCCTCTTCGATACCCAGCACCGCGAGCTCCTCCGCCTCGTGAAGGGCGGCAGGGCGGAGGAGGCCAGAGCCCTGATGCGCCGGCATATCATCTATGCCTGGGACCGTCTGTCGTCAAAGGGAGAGACGGTCCGGGAACCATAGTGTTCCTCTTGCGTCAACAGCTGGTACAATCCACTGGACGTCACACTCGCGAGGAGGAATCCATATGAAGGGCACCATCGTCGCCGTATGTACCGCCGCCGGCAAGGGAACGCACAAAGAGGATATCCGTCGGGGAAGGCTCGTGGAGGGACGGGGGCTCGAAGGCGACGCCCACGCGGGCTTTGCCCACCGGCAGGTGAGCATGCTCTCCCTGGAGGATATCGAAGGCATGCAGGAGCAGCTCCCGGCACTCCGGCCGGGAAGCTTTGCGGAGAATCTGACCGTCCGGGACATGGACCTTTCGACGCTCCAGCTCGGCGACAGACTGCAGGTCGGCGAGGCCCTCCTGGAGCTCAGCCAGATCGGCAAGGAGTGTCACAGCCGGTGTGAGATCTTCCACCAGACAGGGGACTGCATCATGCCGCGCAAGGGGCTCTTTTTCAGGGTCCTCCGCGGCGGCGAGGTGGCGGCAGGCGATACCGTTCATCTCCTGTAACATGACCGAAAGGGGGAACCGGCAGCGTCGGAAGGTCTGATTGCATACACCTTCTCCCCTTGACGGACGTTGGTTCTGGGACTTTAATGGAGCCGAATGGCCTATCTTTCATGAGGAGGGTTTTGTATGACAACGCTTATTGTTGCAATTGGGGTCCTGGTCTACGTCGGTCTCTACATGACCTACGGGAAGAGGCTGGCGACCAAGATCGTCAAGGCCTCCGACGAGAACGAGACGCCGGCGTCGCGGATGTACGACGGCGTGGACTACGTGCCGGCCAAGACGCCGGTGCTCTTCGGGCACCACTTCGCCTCCATCGCCGGGGCGGCGCCGATCATCGGGCCGGTCATCGCCATGGGCTGGGGCTGGGTGCCGGCACTGCTCTGGGTCTGGTTCGGCAACATCTTCATCGGGGCCGTCCACGACTACCTGGCGCTGATGGCCTCGGTCCGCTACGACGGCCGCTCCGTGCAGTTCGTCGCCTCAGACCTCATCTCCAAACGGACCGGAAAGCTCTTCTACTGGCTCGTCTTTTTCCTCCTGATCCTGGTCATCGCCGCCTTCGGCGCCGTCATCGGCGGCATGTTCGTCAGCGATCCCGCCGTCCCCTCGGCCTTCTTCCTGATGGTCATCGCGGCGCTGATCCTGGGCATCCTCATGTACCGGGTGAAGATGAACTTCGGCCCCGCCACGATCATCGGGATCATCCTGCTCGTGGCCGCCATCTTCTTCGGCAAGCAGATGCCCTTCGAGGCAAGCTACAACACCTGGATGATCGTGCTCTTCTTCTACATCATCATCGCCTCGGCCATCCCGGTGAACATCCTGCTGCAGCCGCGGGACTACCTCAACTCCTGGCTGCTCTACTTCGGTCTGGCCATCGGCGCCATCGGCGCGGTCTTCAGCTTCCACGGCTTTACGGCGCCGGCGTTCACCTCCTTCGCCCCCATCGTCTCGGGCGGCCAGCCGAGCCCCTTCTGGCCGGTGATCCCGCTGGTCATCGCCTGCGGCTCTCTCTCGGGCTTCCACGCGCTGGTCGGTTCGGGGACATCCTCCAAACAGCTGGAGAAGGAGCATGAAGGCCTGATCATCGGCTACGGCGCCATGCTGACCGAGGGCTTCCTCTCCACGCTGGTCGTTGTGGCCGTGGCGGGCTTCGGTCTGGGGCTCATCACCGAGGCGACCGGCGAAGCGAAGGAGACCCTGACAGCCGCCAACTGGGGGCAGAACTATGTCAAGGCCATGATGGGCACCTACCCCAAGGCGGCCATGTTCACCAACGCCTACGCCCAGATGGTGGCCACCACCTGGCTGAACTTCATCCCCACCGCTATCGTGAAACTCATCGCCGGGATGTGGGTGGCCTCCTTCGCCCTGACCACACTGGACACCACCAACCGCCTGGCCCGCTACACCCTCTCGGAGATCTGCCTGCCGCTGAAGCGGGGCAGCGAAGGGCTCTACAACACCCTCACCAACCCCTGGGTCGCCTCCACCATCCCTGCCGCAATCGGGATCTATCTCGCCTGGAGCGGCAACTTCACCATGCTCTGGCCGTCCTTCGGTTCGGCGAACCAGCTGATCGCATCCATCGCCCTCCTCACCGGCACGGCGTGGGTCAAAAAACGCCTGGGCAGCAACTGCACCATGGCGCTGATCCCGGCCTACCTCCTGTGGATCACCGTAACGGCGGCCATCGCCTGGTTCAGCTTCGTGGTCCTGCCCGGAACGATCCAGTCCAATCCGGCCAACGGCATCACCGTAGCCGTCATCGAGGCCGCCATGTTCATCATGAGCATCATCTTCATCTACGATTTCATGAAGAACAAGGACAAGGCCTGCGGCGAGAAACCGGAGATCTAGAGGAAACGTGAACGTTGACACCCAGTGAAACAGGCGGAGAGAGCGGCATGCTCCGGAAGGTCGCGGAGAGCATCCGCTCTCTCATCGCCATCATGGACGAATCGCACAGGGACAAGGCCACCGAACTGACCCGCTTCGAGGTCAAGGAGCTGGAGAACCTCTTTGTGCTGCTGCTCATGGGGTCGTTCACCGGCGTGCCCGCGCCGCCGTCGTTCATTGCGGCGGAGCTGCTGCCCCACATGGACCACGAGATCAAGGTGCTCCAGGCCAGGGCCAAGGCGTCGTCGGACTCCATGGCCGAGGTCATGGGGCTGCTCGATATCGACTAGGAAGGGACCATCATGCAGACAGTCTTTTTCACCGGCAAGGGCGGCGTCGGCAAGTCCTCGCTGTCGGCGGCGCTGGCCTGGCAGCTGGCCGATAAGGGGAACCGGGTGCTGGCCACCTCCTTCGACCCCGCCCACAACCTGGGGGACATCTTTGGGGAGCAGCTTTCCCACACCAAACGGCGCTATCAGGACACCACGCTCTTTCTGCAGGAGACCGACCTGGAGCAGTCGGCCCAGGAGTACCTCAAGGCCAACATGGGACTCCTGGAGGAGGTCTACAGCTACACCCGGACGCTGAACATGGACCGCTACTTCAAGATCCTCCGCTATTCGCCGGGTGTGGAGGAATACGCCGCACTGACCGCCATGGAACAGCTCTTCCGGGAGGAACGGAACAACTTCGACTACCTGGTGATCGACACGCCGCCCACGGGCCTCACGCTGCGCATCCTGGCGCTCCCCACGGTGACCGTCACCTGGATCGACCGACTGGTCGGCATCCGCAGGGAGATCCTCGACAAGCGCCACACCATCCACAACATCATGGGCAAGTACGACGAGGAGGGCACCAGGCTGGCCTACACGGAGAAGGACGACGCGGTCATGCAGAAGCTCCGGGAGATGCGCGACCGCTACGACAGGGTGCGGACCACGCTGGAAGGTGCCGACACGGGCATCGCCGTGGTCACCAACCCCGACTTCCTCTCCCTCCGGGAATCACAGCGTCTGCTGAAGGGGATCACGGAGCTGCAGCTGCCCCTGCGGACGCTCTTCACCAACAAGGTCACCGGAGAGAGCGAGGCAACCGCAGAGAGGCTGGAACGCGAGCTGCTCGGCACGCGGGAGGACGTCACGCGGAAACGGGTGCCGCTGATCCAGCATGAGCAACCGGCCTGCTATATCATGGACACCGATCTCGTTGCACCGCTGGGGCTTGCGCAAACACCAGGGGAACACCGGTAGGGGGACACAGCACAAATGGACGCACAGCCGATTTCCCAACAGCCGATCTTCTACCTTTTCATCGCCGCCACCATCCTGATCGCCCTGGGCTATTCCTGGGGACGCCGCCGGAGCAAAGGGATCTATCTGGACGCCTTCAACGCCCTGGTGGACACCCTGCAGCCCAGAGACCAGAACTTCACCACCATCGGCGGCCTCTCGGGCTACCACGCCAATCTCATCCCCAAACGCAACCAGCCGATCCGCCGCGTGGACGCCACCATCACCCTGCTGGCCCGGCAGTCGGTGCTCTACTACCCCGTCTCGCGGCTCACCAGAAAGTGGGACCGGCTGTTTCTCACCCTGCTCTTCGCCAAGGAGGCCCAGGGACAGATCGCCGAAGGACACCTTATCGAAAAACAGTACGAGGATTTCAAGGCCCCCAAGGTCACCAACATCGACCGGCTCAACCGCCAGGAACTGGAGTGGGAGGGCAGGACCTTCACCCTCTACTACGAAACGGGAGCGGTACGGGACGCCCTTCTGCGTCTCAAACAGAAGCTCCGCTCCCCGGGCGAGCTGCGGCATGTGGCGCTCGTCCCCGAACAGGAACAGGCCCACATCTTCCTGGTTCCCAAAAAAGGGGAGACCGCACGGCTCTTCCCGGCCATCTACCAGTGGCTCGCCGAACTCCTCGAATCGAAGGCATCCCGAACCCGCAGCGGGTAGGTGTCCACGCCCGCTGCGCCATCCTCTCCCCAGTCACTCCGTTTTCTCCCTTTTGTGCTATGATGCCATTGAGGCAAAGGGCATATTCCATTTCAGGGGGTGTAGTGTAATGTGTCACTGGAAACGGTGGCTGGTCCGTTCGCTTTTGATCACGGCGGCGTTGCTG
>JAIPGA010000047.1 GCA_021736445.1 Synergistales bacterium
GAGGACATCCGCCCGTTCGGCCTTTTCTCATGGTTTGTGAGCGCGGGGATGCGTGGCAAGGGACCGACGAATACTGACTATGGGAGAGCGAAGCACCGACGGCGTATTTCTTCCCCTTCTTGCATCGTGTATGATGAATGCAGGGAACACAATTCTGTTGCAAAGGGGAATCGCTATGCGGAAGGTTGTGTTGACGGGAAAGGATCTGACCATCGAAGAGGTTGTTGCCGTCGCCAGAGAGAACGCCCAGGTTTCCGTCGCCGGCGAATGCCGCGAGGAGATCCGTGGGGTGCGCGACTATATCGAAGAGCACTGGATCCGCCCCGACGCCCCGCCGACCTACGGGTTCAACACGGGGCTCGGAAAGCTGAAGGACTACACCATTGATATGGAACAGAACGACCAGTTCCAGCACAACATCGTCATGTCCCACTGCGGCTGTGTCGGCGAGCCCGCCGGCGAGGATGTGGTCCGGGCGACCATGCTGGTGCGGATCAATGCATTCTGCCAGGGCGTCTCGGGACTGCGTCTGGAGGTCATCGACCGTCTTGCGGAGATGCTCAACAGGGGCGTTCATCCCGTGATCCCCCTGCTTGGATCCGTCGGCGCCAGCGGTGATCTCGCCCCGCTCGCCCATATGACCTCGGTGCTGATCGGTCACGACCGGGCGGAGGCCTTCTACAGGGGGGAACGTATGGCCGCTCCGGAAGCGCTCCGGCGGGCCGGCATCGCCCCGGTGCGGTTCCAGCTGAAGGCCAAGGACGCTCTGGCACTGATCAACGGGACCACCATGTTCGCCGGCATGGCTGCGCTGGCCTGTCACGACGCTCTGGAGCTGGCCAGACAGGCCGATGTGGCTACGGCCCTCTCCCTGGAGGCTGTCCGGGGCGAGCTGGCCGCCTTCGATCCGAGGATCCAGAAGGTGCGGCGCCATCCGGGCCAGGCCAGGGTGGCCGAGAATGTCCGCACCCTGACGGCGGAGAGCACTAGAACCACCGAGGAGGCGCGGAAGGTCCATCTGGCAGACGACCTCATGCACCCCGGCCCCTACAAGCCCCGGGTGCAGGACCTCTACTCGCTGCGCTGCATGCCTCAGGTGCACGGCTCCGTCCGGGACAACCTGGACTATGTGTGGCAGACCATCGAGCGGGAGCTCAACGCCGCCACCGACAATCCCCTGGTCTTCCGGACCGAGTCCGGGGAAGAGCTGGAGTTTCTCAGCGGCGGCAACTTCCACGGCGAGCCCATCGCCTTCGCCATGGACCTGCTGACGGTCTCGCTGGCGGAGCTGGGCAACATCTCCGAACGGCGGACCTTCTCCCTCACCGATCCGGCCCTGAGCTACGGTCTGCCTCCCATGCTCTCGGGGAGCCCCACCGGGCTCAACTACGGCTACGGGATCATCGCCTGCTCCGCCTCGGCGCTGGCTTCGGAGAACAAGACCCTCTGTTTCCCGGCTACCGCCGACACCATCTCCACCAAGGCCGGGCAGGAGGACCACGTGAGTATGGCGCCCTGGGCGACCAGGAAGGCCGTTATGGTGGAACGGAACCTCGAAAAGATGCTGGGTATCGAGTTCCTCCTGGCCGCCGAAGCCGTCACCCTGACGGAGCCGGAACTGGGACGGTTCCGGCTGGGAAAGGGCACGCAGGCTGTCTTCGACAGAATCCGCGCCGACGTGGAGGGCACAAGTGCAGACAGCTACATGCCCGACCAGTCCGGGCCGCTGGTGTCGCTGGTGGAGCGGCGTGAGATGCTGAAGGCCGCGGAATGGGCGGTGGGCCTGCTGCAGTAGAGAGACTCTGCAGAGAGATCGAGCGCATGCGTGCGTGAATGGAAGCCCTCGTCCAGGTGCCGCCGGCATGCCGGGCGAGGGCTTTGCTGCGCCCCAATGTCCTGCGGTGCGGGATGCGTACCTGAAGGAGCGCGCCCCGGCTTTCCTCCGGGACTCTCCCTTCCTGCCCTGATGCGCTGTATACTGGAAGCTCCATGCCAATGTACAATAGGGGAGAGATCCAATGAGGCAATCGTGGGGAGAGGGATACATCGATGATCACTGATTATGCCCGGACCTTTGATTACGACGGGTTCATGGAAG
This sequence comes from Synergistales bacterium, assembly GCA_021736445.1. Taxonomy (NCBI): domain Bacteria; kingdom Thermotogati; phylum Synergistota; class Synergistia; order Synergistales; species Synergistales bacterium. The sequence continues at coordinate 2,099 of JAIPGA010000047.1, forward strand.
AACTGGAAGCGGCCTTCCAGGGCTATGGCAAGGCGGCTGTTCGGGATTTTGTGGCGATGAAACGCAGGGACCCCTTCCGCGTATTGATCGGAACCATCCTCTCGTCCCGCACCAAGGACGAGGTGACCAGTGTCGCCTCGGAACGCCTCTTCGCCGAGGCCCCCGATACCGAGGCCCTCGCGGCGTTGCCGGAGGTGGAGATCGAGGAGCTGATCTACCCCGTGGGGTTCTACAAGACCAAGGCGAAACATCTTCAGGCCACGGCCCGCATGCTTCTGGAACACTACGGCGGCGAGGTGCCCAGTACTCTGGCGGAACTCCTGAAGCTCCCGGGGGTGGGGCGGAAGACCGCCAACCTCGTGCTGGGAGAGGCCTTCGGGACAAACGCGATCTGTGTGGACACCCATGTGCACCGGATCTCCAACAGGGTGGGGCTTGTGGAGACCGGCACACCGCAGGAGACGGAGCGTGACCTGGAGGCGATTCTTCCCGAACGCTACTGGATCCGGTACAACTACCACCTCGTCGCCCACGGGCAGGAGATCTGCAAGCCCATCTCTCCTTACTGTTCCCGATGCGCCCTCACTCCCTACTGCCGGCGTATCGGTGTCGCCAGAAGCAGGTGAGTCCCATCTGGCGTGATACGCTGGTCGCCATCCTCGCCGGGGGGAAGAGCCGGCGCTTCGGCAAACCGAAGCTCCAGGCCCGGATTGAAGCCAGAACCTTCCTGGAGCGCTCCCTCGACCTCGCTTCCGCTCTCTCGTCCTCCTCCTGTGTGGTCGTAGCGACCGGGGCCGCGCTTCCCGTGGCGGACGCACCGGTGCTCGAGGATCTCTACCAGGATATCGGTCCCCTGGCGGGGATCGTCACCGCACTCAGGGCCTCCAGGCTGCCCTATGTCTGCACACTCCCCTGCGATATGCCTCTCCTCTCCGCTGCTGTCTTCGAGACGCTCTACGCGAAGAGGGTGCCGGGGCAACCGGTGGTGGCACGCTCGCCAAAGGGACTGGAGCCGCTCATCGCGATCTGGCCCGCTGCGGCGGCCCCTGTTGTGGAAGGCTGTATCCGGCGAAGGAGATTGAACATCCGGGCTCCCCTCCGCGAGCTGGGCGCCGTGGTTGTGGACCTGGAAAGGGAGATGGACGGGTATCGACCGGAACTGATGACCAATATCAACTACCCTGAGGACCTTAAGCGTCTTCGGGACACACGGACTATGTGGGAGGGAGACCATCATGCTGACACTGAGTGAGATTGAAGCGGCCCGGGAGCGCATTGGCGACGCGGTCCACCACACCCCGCTGGTGCAATCCGCCACCCTCTCCGCCTGGGCGCGTTGCAAGCTTTCGCTGAAGGCGGAGAATCTTCAGAAGACCGGTGCCTTCAAGATCCGTGGGGCGCTGAACGCCGTCCTGAGCCTCTCTCCGAAAGAGGGAAAGAGAGGCGTGGTCACCGGATCGAGCGGCAACCACGGGCAGGCGGTGGCGCTCGCCGCAGCGCTCGCCGGCTACCCGGCGACGGTGGTGATGCCCGAGGATGCCTCGCCGGCCAAGGCCGCGGCGGTGGAGGGCTACGGTGCCGAGGTGCTCTACTGCGGCACCAGTTCGAAGGCGCGTATCGAGAAGGCCCGGGAACGCTGTGCGGAACAGGGGATGACCTTCATCCATCCCTACGATGACCCCAGGGTGATGGCCGGCCAGGGAACGGTGGGTCTGGAGATCGTCGATGATCTCCCCGATGTGGAGACCGTGCTGGTCCCCACCGGCGGTGGGGGGCTGCTCTCCGGGACGGCCACCGCCGTCAGGGAGCTGTGTCCTTCGGCCCGGGTGATCGGTGTGGAGCCGGAGCAGAGCAACAGCATGTACCGCTCGTTGCAGGCGGGGGAGCCGACGCCGCTGGAGGGGATCGTCTCCATCGCCGACGGGCTGAAGACCACCGTGCCGGGACGGAACAACTTCCCGGTGGTGCGGCGCTATGTCGATGATATCGCCCTTGTGTCGGAAGAGGCCATTGCGGAGACCCTGCTGCGTCTTCTGGAACGCTGCAAACTGCTTGTCGAGCCTTCCGGTGCTGTCGCCGTGGCGGCCTTGCTTTCCGGTGTCGTGACCGGAACCGGAAAGACTGTGGCGGTGCTCAGCGGGGGGAATGTGGCGCTGCCGGTCCTGCAGCGGCTGATCGCGGAGCGGGGCTGACGGGAGGCGCCTGCGGCCTCTGGACGGAAAGGAGCCGGGACGTGCGGCGCCGGTGCCAGGCGTGGGCAACTTAATTGGTACAATAGCCTTCAGGTTCAGGGAACCGGAGAAAGGGCTTCCCCGATCCACCGTTCCGGGGGAGCCTGTAGAGGAAAGGATGATCCATGGATGACAGAAACCCAGGAATCGCACCGAGGCGGCAACTTTATTGAACAGATCATCCGGGATGACCTGGCGGCGGGTCGGGTACAGACCGTGGTGACCCGTTTTCCCCCGGAGCCCAACGGCTATCTGCATTTGGGGCACGCCAAGTCGATCTGCCTCAACTTCTCCCTGGCCGAGATGTTCGGCGGCAGGTGCAATCTCCGTTTCGACGACACCAATCCGACCAAGGAGGAGACGGAGTATGTGGAGTCGATCAAAGAGGACGTACACTGGCTCGGCTTTGAATGGGCCGATCTCTGCTATGCCTCGGACTACTTCGAGCAGTTCTACCAGTGGGCCATGGAGCTGGTGGACCAGGGGAAGGCCTATGTGGACAGCCAGACGGTCGAGGAGATCCAGAACACCCGGGGCACGCTGACCCGGCCCGGGAAGGAGTCGCCCTACAGGGACCGTTCGGTGGAGGAGAACCGCGATCTGCTCCGGCGGATGCGGGCCGGGGAGTTCGAGAATGGCGCCTGTGTGCTGCGGGCGAAGATCGACATGGCCCATTCCAATCTGAATATGCGGGACCCCGTGCTCTACCGGATTCTCCACAGGGCCCACCATCGCACGGGCGACACATGGTGCGTCTATCCCATGTACGACTTCGCCCACGGCTACGAGGACGCCATCGAGGGGGTGACCCACTCCATCTGCACGCTGGAGTTCCAGGACCACCGCCCGCTCTACGACTGGTTCCTCGACAATGTCAGTGTGCCCAGCCGTCCGCACCAGTACGAGTTCGCCCGGCTCAACCTCTCCCACACCATCATGAGCAAGCGCAAACTGCTGGAGCTGGTGCAGAAGGGATACGTCGCCGGCTGGGACGATCCCCGGATGCCCACCATCTGCGGCGCCCGCCGACGGGGATACACCCCCTCGGCGATCCGGCGGTTCTGTGCGGAGATCGGTGTGGCCAAGTCCAACAGCCTCGTGGATATCGAGTTCCTCCACCACTGCATCCGCGACGAGCTGAACCGCAGCACCGACAGAAAGATGGTGGTTCTGCGGCCGATCAAGGTGGTGATCGACAACTACCCCGAGGGGCAGGTGGAGGAGCTGGAGGCCCTGGACAACCCCGAATCGCCGGAGCCCACCTACAGGAAGGTCCCCTTCTGCCGGGAGATCTATATCGACAGGAACGACTTCATGGAAGACCCGCCGCGGAAGTTCTTCCGACTCGCGCCGGGGCGGGAGGTCCGGCTCAAGCACGCCTATCTGGTGACCTGTACCGATGTGGTGAAAGACGCCTCCGGCGAGGTGGCGGAGCTCCACTGCACCTACGATCCCGACTCGCGGGGCGGCGAGGCCCCGGACGGCCGGAAGGTGAAGGGGACCCTCCACTGGGTCTCGGCACCCCACGCTCTGGAGGGCGAGGTGCGTCTCTACGATCATCTCTTTACGCTCCGCAACATGGAAGAGATGGAGGAGGGCGCCGACTACAAGGAGTACCTGAATCCCGATTCCCTGGTGGCGGAGCGCTGCCTGGCCGAGCCCTCCCTGTCGCAGGCCCGGACGCTGGAGCGGTTCCAGTTCCTCCGCCAGGGGTACTTCTGTGTGGACAGGGAGAGCAGGGGAGACCGCCTGGTGTTCAACCGTATCGTCTCGCTGAAAGACAGCTGGGCGAAGATGCAGAAGAAAGGGAAACAGAACTGACACGACCTTTCTGGGCGTGCCCGAACGTGGCCGGCCGTTACGGCCACGGTGCAGGAGGCTGGAGGGGTCCGTCTTCCACCGGGAGACGGCGTGGACGCATGGAGGATGGAACCATGAAGATCGAGGTCATTGTCAACGGGAATCCTCAGACGGGTGAGGTCACGGAGCGGACGAGGCTGCTGGATTTCCTCCGCGACCAGGCGGGGTATACCAGTGTCAAAGAGGGGTGCGGCGAAGGGGAGTGCGGCGCCTGCACCGTGCTGCTGGAGGGGCGGCCGGTGGTCTCCTGTATGGTCCCGGCCGTGCAGGCCAGGGGAAAACGGGTGACCACCGTGGAGGGGCTCGCCCCGGAGGGGGAGCTCCATCCCGTCCAGCAGGCCTTCCTGGATTGCGACGCCGTTCAGTGCGGTTTCTGCACGCCGGGGATGGTGCTGTCGGTCTACGCCCTCCTCAGGGAGACGCCGGATCCCACGGAGGCGGAGATCCGGACAGCCATCGCCGGGAATCTCTGCCGCTGTACGGGCTATCTGCCCATCATCGAGGCCGCCAAACTCGCCGCGCAGCGGATGCGGGGGGTGACGGCCTGATGGAACAGCGTATCGCGATTCCCGCCGACCAGAACGAACTGCTCGCCGCAATGGCGGAGGCCGGCGACAGCGCCCGTTTCCTCGCCAGCGGCACGGACCTGTTCACCAATCCCGGGCGACTCCGTGAGGAGGGGGTCCGCTGGATCGACCTCTCCCAGGTCGAGCAACTCCGCCGGATCGAGGCGGAGGGGGAGAGTCTTGTAGTCGGGGCCATGACCACCTTCCGGGAGATCGCCTCCTCTCCGGAGGTGCGGTGCTTCGGCACCGCTCTCGCCGAGGCGGCGAGGCAGGTCGGTTCGGTCCAGATCCGCAACCGCGCCACCATCGGCGGCAATGTGGCCAATGCCTCCCCGGCTGCGGATTCCCTGCCGCCGCTCTTCGCGTTCGGCGCCACGGTGCGTACCCGCACCCCCGGCGGAGGGAGCCGCTCTCTTCCCATCGCGGAGTGCATTGCCGGCCCCGGATCGTCGGCCTTCGCGCCGGGGGAGCTCATCGAATCCTTCGCCATCCCCCGCAGGGGAAACAGACGCTCGGCCTTCGCCAAGCTCGGCAGCCGGCGGACGGTCAGCATTGCCCGACTCAGTCTGGTGGTGGTGCACGATGCCGAAGCGGGAGATGCAGGCCCCTGCCGTCTCTTTGTCGGTGCTGTCGGCTCTGCGCCGGTGGAGGTGCGTCCCGTCGGCGGGGCGACTGCCTTCGACCTCGGCGGCGATGAGGAAGGGCTGGAAGAACAAATCTTCCACTGCTGCTCCCAAACCATCTGCAACGCCATCCCGGGACGCTCCTCGCTCCCCTACAAGAGGGAAGCGGTCCGCGGGCTGGTCTGGGAGCTTGTCGCACGCATGAAGGGAGGCGATGCGCGATGAGCGGAGCTTTCTTTCCATCAGGGAAAGCACTGCGCTTTGTCGGCAAGGATGTCCCCCGTCAGGATGCCCTGGACAAGGTCCGCGGCGCGGTCCGCTATGGCGCCGACGAGAAACTGCAGGGGATGCTTTCCATGAAACTGCTGCTGAGCCCTATTGCGCGGGGGCGGGTGACCGCCTTCGACGCCGGCGGGGCCGAGGCGATGGAGGGTGTCCACGCCGTCTACTCCTTCCGGAATGTCCCCCCGACACGGTTCAACAGCGCTGTCTCCTTCCCCGGCCAGGACGATCCCCGGGACGAGGTGATGTTCACCGACCGGCCGCTCTACGAGGGCGACCGGATCGCGGCGGTGGTGGCCGAGACCCCCGAGCAGGCGGAGGAGGCGGTCCGCCGGATCCGTGTGGAATACCGGGAGGAGCCCCCGCTTCTGTCCTTTTCCGATGCGGAGAAGCCTCCCCTGCAGGATATCCCGGACGAGGAGATGCGGCTCGCCTTCTCCTGCGGTGAGACAGAAAGGGCGCTGGAGGAGGCGGAGCATGTCTTCACCGACACCGTGATGACCCCGCGGATCCACCACGCCGCCATGGAACCCCACTGCTGCCTCGCCTGGCCGGAGGGCAACGGCGGGGTGGCCATCTCCTCTCCCTGCCAGCTGATCTTCGCCGTCCGCTATGTGGTGGCCGGGCTGCTGGAGCTGCCGCTCAACAGGGTGCGGGTGATCAAGGCCCCCATGGGCGGCACCTTCGGCGGCAAACAGGAGGTCATCCTGGAATCCCTGGCCGCCTATGCGGCTCTGCAGCTCCAGCGGCCGGTGCAGGTGGTGACGGACCGCTGCGAGAGTATCGCGGCCACCCGCTGCCGGGCCGCCTCCAGAGGAATCATGACCACCGCCGTGGACAGAGACGGGAACATCCTGGCCCGCAGTACCGAGGCCCTGGTCGATGCCGGTGCCTACACCTCCGGAAGCAAGCGTGTCTGCGCCGCCATGGGCAAGAAGCTCTTCCGGCTCTACCGGATTCCCCATCAGAGCTATCGGGGCAGGGTGTTCTGGACGGACACCGTGCCCGGCGGCGCCTGCCGGGGCTACGGGTCGCCGCAGATCCACACCATCGGCGAGATCCATACGGATCTCGTGGCGAGACGCATGGGCTTCGATCCGGTGGCCTTCCGTCTCAAAAACGTTGTGGAGCCCTGGGACGACGATCCCATCGGCGGCCCCAATCTGGGCGACGCCCGGATCAGGGAGTGCCTTGAAGAGGGGGCGCAGGCCTTCCGGTGGCAGGAGCGGAAGAGACAGCCCAGGGGGGACGGGCTGGTGCGCCGCGGTGTCGGCGTGGCGGCGGCCACCCACGGCAACGGCTACTACGGAACCCCCTACCCCGACTTCACGACCCTGGCCCTCCGGGTCAACGAGGACGGTTCGGCCGTCCTGGAGACGGGGTTCCACGAACTGGGCAACGGCACCCTGACCGTGATGGCCCAGATTGTGGCGGAGGTGCTCTCCATTCCGCCGGATCGGATCACCGTCACCGAGGGGGACACCCGGCACAGCCCCATGGATGCAGGCTGTGTGGCCAGCAGGGTGACCTACGCCTGCGGGCGCTGCGCCATGGAGGTGGCCGAGCGTGTCCGGGAGCAGATCTTCCGGGAGGCGGCCGCCCTCTGGGAGGTGGCGGCGGAACGTGTCTCACTTGAGGATGGACATGTCGCCGCAGGACCGGACAGATCAATGGGGCTGGACGAGCTTGTCGGCCAGTGCGGTCGGCGTTTCGGCCGGAGCATCTCCGCAGAGCTCTGCTGGACCACCCCTTCCAATCCGGCCTCCTTCGGGGCCCACTTCGCCGCGGTGGAGGTGGACACCGGTTCGGGGCTGGTTCGTGTGGCGGACTATGTGGCCGCCCACGATGTGGGGCAGCCCATCAACCCCAGAATGGTCCGGGGCCAGATCTACGGCGGGGTCCAGATGGGAATCGGCATGGCCCTCAGCGAGGAGATCGTCTACGACGGGAAGGGGCGTCTGAAAAACGGTTCTCTCGGCCGGTACCACCTGGTGAATGCGCCGGACATGCCCGAGGTGGAGGTGCTCCTGGTGGAAGGCGGCGAAGGGGACGACGGTCCCTTCGGCGCCAAATCGATCGGAGAGATCTGCACCGTTCCCGTGGCGGCGGCGGTGGTCAACGCCGTCAACGATGCCCTGGAAACGGAGCTGACCAGCCTGCCCCTCACGCCGGAGCGTATCCTCGGAGCCCTGTCCTAGAGAAAGCACGGTTCTGCAGTTCAGCCGGGAGTGTTGTTGTTCCGCCTTCCGGCTGTATTGCGGGAGCCCTCCCGACAGTGATGTGCCGCACCGCCTGTTACAGCGGGTGTTTTTTGAAAATGCTGCGGTATGTTTGTAGAAAACCACGAGATTGAGAGGTGTCCCGTGCGGTGCAGGATCCTCGCCAGACTTCGGCTTATGCGCCGTCGCTTTCCCCATTTTGATTTCCGCGGTTGGTCGCTGAAAACGAAACTGGTTCTGTTCATCGGTCTTTTCCTGGCCGGATTGATCGGGATCATGATCCTTGTTGTCTCCCGGCAGGACGAGAAGGATTTCCGTGCCAATCTGCTGGAACGGGCCAGGTTTTTCGGTTATACCGTGGCGCGGCGGATGCCCTCTCATCTTGAAAGAGAGGGCGGACGGGAGCTGCGGAGCCGGCTGATGGAAGATCTTAAAAATTTCGATGAAATTATGTATATAATTGTGTTATATCCTGAAGGTGGTGTTTTTTTCTCTTCTGTGTCGCCACAAAGAGGTCGCGGTCAGGAACGGGATGTGGTGGTCCCCCGGGGAGGAGCCCCACTGCTGCGGGAAGAGATGCAGCTGCAGGCCTCGGGATCCTCAGCCGTTCTGACCGTTCAGGAGGGACGTCTGGAGCGGGAGCTTGCCCTGGGGGGTGTACGGCGAGGTGCCGCCGGGGACCCTGTCTTCGACTGCTGGTGGATCCTCAAGCGCCACGGGAGCTATCAGGGAAGCATCCGCATCGGTTTTTCCAGGATCCCGCTTATCGAACACGTTGCCTTTGCGAAAAAGCGTCTTGTCGGTGCCGGATTCACGCTGCTTGTGGCCCTGTTGCTTCTGCTGGTATTGCTTGTGCACTATCATATGCGTCCTCTGGCGTTGCTGACCGGTGAGATGGCCAGACTGGGGCCGGCCGGCAGCGGTACCCTGGAAACAAAACTGGAGCGGATACGACCTGAGGACATCGCAACCAACAGTCGGGAGGTGCGTGCCCTCCAGACATCCTTTATCGCGATGAAAAAACTGCTGCTCAGCTCGTTGCGGCGCATGCGTTCGGCGAACAGCGAACTCGATGCGGCAAGGGCCTCTCTGGAGGAGCAGGTGGCGGCACGGACCGAGGAGCTGGAGGCGAAGAACAGCGCCCTGGAATACGAGATCAGGGAACGGAAGCGAGCCGAAGAGCAGCTCCGCCATGCGGCAAACCACGATGCCCTCACCGGACTCTGCAACAGAAGAAGCTTCATGGAGCGCCTTCGAGAGAACATCGCCGCGGCCAAGCGGCACGGGTTCCCTCTGTCGTTATGCCTGGGTGATCTGGGCTATTTCAAAAGCGTCAACGATACCTATGGACACTGGGTGGGCGACGAGGTGTTGGCGCGGTTCGGGCGGTTGCTCCGGGAGCATATCCGCAGCGAGGATGTACCGGCACGATACGGCGGCGAGGAGTTCTGTATTCTCATGCCCTACACGGATCGGGCCGGCGCTCTGGAAACCTGCAGGCGGCTCCAGAGGTTTCTTACCCACGAGACCTTTGAGAGTAGCGATGGAGCCACATTCCACGTCACGACCTCCTGGGGCGTGGTAGCTCTCAGGGAAACGGAAGCTCTCGAAGATCTTGTTGTCCGGGCCGATCAGGCGCTGTACCGGGCGAAGCAGAAGGGGCGCAACCGCGTGGAATTGTAGCCCTCCGGCAGCAGAATTGTAATCGAAGCGGGCGGCAGCGCTGCCGCCCGCTTCGATCGTGCCTGGGAAGGATGTGCTGTCGTCTAGTTTCCGCCCACGTGCTTCTCGAAGATCTCCTCGAACTCGCCGGTCTCCATGGATGTGTGGAGCCAGAGGTCCAGCCATTCCTTGAAGACCACATCGCCCCTGGGGAGGATGTAGCCGAATTCCGTGAAGGTGAAGGGGTCGTGGGGATGGACCGCCTCCAGTTCGGGATGCAGCCGCTCCTGCACCAGGGTTTCCACGGCGTCGGTGATCATCAGATCGGCATTCCCCTTGACGATCTCCTCGAAGATGGTCACATTGCTGTCGTGCAGGATGATCTCCGCTTCGTCGAAGTTCTCCCTGGCGAAGCGCTCGTTGGTACCGCCGGGATTCACGATGACCCGCACGTCGGGGCGGTCGATCTGTTCGATAGTCTGGAACCTCTCGACATTCTCGTCGAGGGTGATCGGCGCCTTGCCTGTTTCCAGGTAGGGGATGGTGAAAAATACCTTCGCCTGTCTGGAGAGCCGGATGGAGATGCCCCCCATGGCCACATCGTACTTGTCCTCCAGGATGCCGTCGATGAGGGTGCCCCATGTGGTCCTGACCAACTTCAGTTCCACGCCCAGCGCATCGGCCAGGGAACGGGCCATCTCGATATCGATGCCCTCGTGCTCCCCGGTATCCTCGTCGTAGAAGGTAAAGGGTTTGTAATCCCCCGTGGTCCCCACGCGGAGCACCCCTCTGTCGAGGATGGTGTCCAGCCTCGATTCCGCAGCCTGCGCCGTCCCTCCCAGAGCGAGGGCCCCGATCACCAGGGCCATCAGGACAATACGACATACTCTGCTCGCGAATGCTTTGCTCATCTCGTACACCTCCACACACATGATATATTGAAGCACCATTCTACAGAGGGCACCGATTTTGTCAACATGCGGCTTGGGAGCGGTGTCGCGGGATGAAGCCGTACTGTTTCCGGGCGCCTCTGCAGGAAGGGAGCGTAACGGCGGCGTTTCTGAAGGAGACGGCCTGTTTTGTTGCCTTTTCCATCCGCAGGTTACGCAGACAGGTGTGGAACAACTCCCCGTGATCTTGATAGCAGTCAGACCATCGTGAGAGCCTCTGCCTACATATTGACAGCGCAAGGTCTGGAGGATACACTGAACACAGTAAAGCGTGAGCCCGTAGCCACGTTATTTGCGTAGTTTGTAGCATAGAAAGGAGGGGATAAAGGCGGCACAGATATTGAGCAAACCCTTTGGAATGGCAGTTGTGATGTACCGAATTGAAGGAGGTATGCCTGAATGAGATTCCATCAGTATGCGACCAGAATCGCTGTGTTGTTGGTTGTCGGAGTGGCCCTTGCCGTGATCCCCGTCTCCGCCGTCCACGCGAAGGTTGCCCACCCGCAGATCGATCAGTCCTATACGGCGTCCGGCGTGTGGGAAGAGCCGGAAGGGGTAGCGGCGCACTTCCCCGTACCTGATGTAGACTATACGACCCCGGGTTTTGCGAAAGATGAGCAGTTCACCACCCACGAAGAGATGATGGAGTTTATCTACGATCTGCGCGAGCAGACCGACAGGATGAAGGTCCGGATCATCGGCTACTCCGGTGAAGGCAGACCGATTCCGCTCCTGATCTTCAGCAAGCCTTCCTACGTGGCCCCCGCCGATGTCGTCGGCCTGAACAAACCCGTTGTGTGGCTCCAGGGTCAGCAGCACGGGAACGAACCGGCGGCCGGCGAGGCCATGCTGGTGATGGCCAGGCAGCTTGCCGTCGGCGCCCTCGGCGACAGGATCCTGGAGGATGTCTCGGTACTGGTGATCCCGCGGGTCAACCCCGACGGCTCCTACTACTTCCAGCGCAAGCCCGCTGACCAGATCGATATCAACCGCGACCACATCAAGATGGTGCAGCCCGAGACCAGGGCGCTGCACGCCACCTTCAACGCCTACCATCCCGATATCGTTGTGGACCACCACGAGTTCGGTCCCAAGGAAGGCGACAGCTACAAGGTCTACAACGACATGCAGCTCCTTTCGGCGAAGAACCTCAATGTGCCGGAAGCGGTCAGGGACATGGCGGACAATCTCGTTCTGGAGAACGCCTATAAGGCTCTGGGTGAACAGGACCTCCGCTCCCACTGGTACTGGTTCGGCAGCGTCGCCAAAACGAACGACGAGAATGTCATCAAAGAGGGCGGAACGATCTCCCGTATCGGACGGAACGCCTTCGGGCTGAAGCCCTCCCTCTCCTTCCTGGTGGAGTCCAGCGGCATCGGCATCGGCAGACAGCATTTCAAGCGCCGTGTCCACGGCCATGTGGTTACCGCCACATCCATCCTGGAGACGGCCGCCCAGAACGCCGCAGCCATCCAGGCCGTCGTGGATGAAGCGAAGGCCGAGATCACCGAGAAGGGGAGAACCGTCGACGAGAGCGACAAGGTCGTCGTCTCGATGAAGCGGGTCGAGAAGAAAGACACCGTCCCCTTCATCGACTACAGTGAAGAGGGCGGCTGCGAGGTTGTGGACGTCGACGTGACGGCCATGCGCTCCAGCTTTGCCGAAGCCACTCTGAAACGGGTCCGCCCTTACGCCTACATCCTGCCGCCCACCTATGAGGAAATCGCCGAGATCCTCCACTACGAGGGTGTCACGGTCAGCGAGCTCGTGGAGCCTGTGGAAGTCGAGGTGGAGTCCTACAAGGTGACCGAGAGCAAACGGCAGGACTACATCTACGAAGGTGTCTTCCGGAATTCTGTGAAGACCGAGGTTTCCAGCAAGGAAGTCAAGTTCCCGCAGGGCAGCTATGTGGTCTACATGGCCCAGCCGGGCGCCAACAATGCGGTGATGGCCCTTGAGCCGGAGGGTTCCTCCAGCCTGGTGACCTACAAGATCCTCAACGTCACCAAGGGCGACGAGGTTCCGGTCTACCGGTTCATGGAAGAAAAAGATCTGCCCACTACGCTGGTGAACTTCTAGAGTGAGTGGTTGAAGGACCGCCCCGCCCGGTGCACCGGGGCGGGGCGTTATTGCTTCTGTGGTGCAGAAAACAGGGCGACGAAGGAGAGAGCCATGGAGCGATGGCAACCCGGAACCGGAGCGATGCGTATCGAGGCGGAGGCCTGGAGTGCCGGGAACGGTGTGGTTTCGGTGGAACTGAGCTGTGATACCGATGGAGAGCGCTTCTCTGTCTGTGCTTCCCCGGCGGAAACGATGAGCCTGGTGACGCAACTGGCGCATCTGCTGGAAGAGCAGGCCGTGAACATGGAAGAGCAGGAGGCCACGCTTGTGCTGCACAAGATCGAGAAGCTGCGCGGGACACTGGATACCCTGGATAGGGATCTGCAGCGTATGATCGAGTAGTCCCTTTCGGGACGGGCGGTGGAAAGCGTTGGTTGACAGAAAGAGCAGAATCCTTTAGTGTCCTCGGTAATCTGTAGAGCAGGAAAAACTGCGTGGAGAAAGGAGGCAGACCTGTGGATCATACAACGGAAACCATCCGTACCATCGCTATTACGATCGCCATTATTATTACCAGCGGGTCCGTCTCCGGAGCGCGCGCAGGCTAAGCGCAGATATCCACCGGAGAAGGGACCCCTTTTTTGAGGTTCCTTCACGGTGGCCACCCCTTTTCAAAGCGGCGGTACCCGGATCGGAACCTCATTATCTATGGGGGTTCCGATTTTTTTTTGGGAGGTGCCGCTGATGATGCAGCTTCATGTTGAAACGCCCCTCTACGAATCGGCAGTGTTGGGCGCGTGTTGTAACAAAAGGGTTTCCCTGAAAATGGAGTGTTTTCAGCCTCCTGGGTCCTACAAGATCCGGGGCATCGGCAGGCTCTGCGCCCTCTCTGTTGCGGAAGGGGCCGAACGTCTGGTGGCGTCCTCCGCGGGGAATGCCGGATACGCCGTGGCCTACGCCGGCAGCCGTCTCGGAGTGGGGGTGACCGTCGTTGTTCCCGCCGCCACCCCCCGGCCGGTCCAGGAGAAGATCCGCCGTCTTGGTGCCGAGGTGCTTCCCCATGGCGAGGTCTGGGACGAGGCGAACGAGAAGGCCCTCCAGCTGGCGCGGAACCCCGCTACAGCCTATATCCCGCCCTTCGACCATCCCGCCATCTGGGAGGGGCATGCCACCATGATCGACGAGGCGGCCCGACAGTTTCAGGGCAAGCCCGGCGCCGTGGTGCTCTCCGTCGGCGGTGGCGGGTTGATGTCCGGTGTGCTCCAGGGGATGTGGCGCAACGGCTGGGACGATGTCCCGCTCATTGCCGCAGAGCCGGAGGGCGCGGCGTCGCTGGCCGCCTCCGTGGAAGCGGGGCGCCCTGTCGAGCTGGACCGGATCGACACCATCGCAGGCAGTCTCGGCGTGAAGCGGGTGGCCGACCGGGCGTTCCAGTGGTGCTCCGAACATCCTGTCCTCCCGGTACGGGTGACGGATATGGCCGCCCTCCGGGCGAGCCGGCAGTTCGCCGATGACCACCGCGTGCTGGTGGAACCCGCCAGCGGTGTGGCGCTTTCGGTGCTCTACGACAACAGGCCGGAATTGGGCGATGCGGAGTCGGTGCTTGCCGTGGTCTGCGGCGGGATCGGCGTCAGTATGGAGCGGTTCGCCGAGTGGGAGGCGGCCTGCGCCGTGTAGACCGGTTACAGGAGAGCGCGTGCATCTCTTCTCTGCAGGAAGAGCGATGCGCGCGCTCTCTTTGTCTCACGAAACGGGCAGCGCCTCCCCGACGCCCTTTGCCGCCTTCCGCCGGTGGTTTTCGTTGAGGATCGCCTTGCGGAGGCGGACCGAGAGAGGGGTGATCTCCACGAGCTCGTCCGGTTCGATCCATTCGATGGCCTTCTCCAGCGTCGGTTCGTCGGGCGCATTGAGTTTGCTGGTCAGTTCCTTGGTGGCGGACCGATGGTTTGTGGTCTGCTTCCGTTTTGTAGGGTTGCAGATCATGTCTCCGGGACGGGCGTGTTCGCCGATGATCATACCTTCGTAGACCCTGGTGGCGGGATGGATAAAGAGCGTGCCCCGGGGCTGCAGGTTTTCCAGCTGGTAGGCTGTCGCCTCCCCGGTGTCCATGCTGATCATGGAGCCCCGTTTCCTGGGGTTGATCGCCCCGCACCAGGGGCCGTAGCTGTCGAAGCGGGAGTACATGATGCCCAGACCCCGCGTATCGGTCAGGAATTCGTTCCGAAACCCGATCAGACCGCGGGTCGGTACCCGAAAGTGCATCTCCACGGTGCCCGCAGGGAGAGCATGCATGTCGACGAGCTGGCCCTTGCGGCCGGAGAGCTTTTCGAAGACCGTACCCTGGTAGTCCTGCGGGACGTTGACGGTCAGGGTTTCCATGGGCTCGCAGAGCTTCCCCTTCCGGTTGGTGGTGATGACCTCCGGCCTGGAGACGCAGAATTCCAGGCCCTCCCGGCGCATCTCCTCGATGAGAATCGCCAGATGGAGCTCCCCCCTGCCGGAGACCTTCATGCCGTCGTGTCGCCCCAGATCCTCTACATGGAGCGAGACATTGGCCTGCTGTTCCCGTTCGAGCCGGGCTTTCAGCTGACGAAGGGTGATGGCCTGTCCCTCCCGACCGGCGAAGGGGCCGTTGTTGACCAGAAAGAACATGGAGACCGTGGGTTCCTCGATGGCGATGGGGGGGAGGGCCGGACGCTCCAGCGCCGGAGCGGAGAAGGTGTCGCCCAGATGGATGTCGCCGGCTCCGGCGATCCAGACGATATCACCGGCCTCGACTTGGTTCACCTCAACGCGGCTGAGCCCCCGGGTGACCCAGAGCTGCGCCGCCCGTTCCGTCTCTTCGCCGACGACCTCCCAGTTGCCTTCTTCCCGTTCAGGTGTGTTCCATCGGACTGAAGCTCTCCTGAAGGCGTCGCCCTTCCGCAGTGTTCCCTGCAGCACCTTGCCGCATCCGATCCGGCCCGTGTATTCGCTCCAGGCCATGGTGCTCACCTGCATCAGGAAGGGTTCTTCCGGAAAGACCGCCGGAGCGGGCACGTGGCTGATGATGGTCTCGAAGAGCGGATCCATGGAATCCCGTTCTTCCGCGGCGAGGTCGTGCACGGCCCACCCCTGGAGCCCCGAGCCGTAGATGAAAGGGAAATCGGCCTGTTCGTCGGTGGCGCCGAGCTCGATGAAGAGATCGAAGGTGTCGTCCAGTGCGCGGTCGGGATCGGCCTGGGGCCTGTCGGCCTTGTTGATGAAGACGATGGGATGGAGACCGAGCCGGAGTGCCTGGTGGAGAACGTAGCGGGTCTGGGGCATGGCGCCTTCGATGGCATCCACGAGGATCAGCACGGAGTCCACGGTGGAGAGGATGCGTTCCACCTCCCCCGAGAAATCGGCGTGTCCCGGTGTGTCAATCAGGTTGATGAGGTAGTCCTTCCATTCCACCGTACAGTGTTTGGAGCGGATCGTGATTCCCCGCTCCCGTTCCAGCTCGTTGCTGTCCATCACCCGTTCCTCGACGGTGGCGCGTTCGTGGAATACCTTGGTTGCCTTAAAAATCGAGTCGATGAGTGTGGTTTTGCCGTGGTCGATATGGGCCACAATGGCAAGATTGCGAATTCGTTTCGGATCGTGCATGGTTTTCACATCTCCAGATCAGTGATAGCAGGCCTGCCCGGAGAGCAAGCCCCGGCACACCGCGAAAAAGCCCCGCGGCACTAGTGC